>JAUXIJ010000008.1 GCA_030621085.1 Candidatus Cloacimonadota bacterium
GAAGTCTATTCAGCAGATATCACAGCTTCTGTTCTTATTGAAGACTGGACAGTGCATACTCTAACAACTCCTGTTCCGCTTGTAGCTGGCAATGAATACTGGATTGGTTATGATATGTCTGCCACAGGTGATCATCCGTCAAGTGTAGATGCAGGTCCTGCAACAGCAGGTAAAGGTGATTGGATGTTCTACAGTGGAGGTTGGATAGAGATCAGTGTAGCTTATGCACTCGATTACAACTGGTGCATCGAAGGTGTAGTTGGATCTGGAGATGGCTTAATTGCAAAATCTCCAGTTAATGAAAGAGCAACTATTAGTGCAATGCGTTCGATGTCTGTTTCCGAAGCTCCTCTTGAAGCTGCCTTTACTCACGTAAGAAGAACAAATACTTCTTATACAACAAGAGAAACTCGTTACTTATCAGGCTACAAAGTATATCGTGATGCAGTTGAGATTGCTGAAATCACTGATCCTTCAACACTTACCTACACAGATGACGGAGGACTCGATGCCGGAGATTATGAATACTATGTAACTGCCGTCTATATTGAACCTCCAGGTGAATCTATTCCTTCTAACATAGAAAGTGTAAACATCGTGCTTCCTGTTCCGCAAGGTGTAGAAGCAACCTTCAACTATCCGAACGTACTTGTAACCTGGGATCCGATCGCAGATGGTAGAGACCTTGTCAGTTACAGTGTGTACAGGGATGGTGTGGAAGTAGAAACCGGTATTACCACTACAATGTACGTCGATCCGGGTCTTCCCAGTGGCACTTATGTTTATACCATTACAGCAGTGTACACTGGTGGCTGGGAATCTGATCAGTCTGAAGGAGCTGAAGTAATTGTAGATGATGCCAATAATATCATGATCCCGATACATACGGAACTTACCGGTAACTATCCTAATCCGTTCAATCCGACTACAACCATCAAGTTTGGTCTGAAAGAAGACAGCAATGTAAGCATTAATATCTATAACATCAAAGGTGCCGTAGTAAGAACGCTTGTAGATGGTGAAATGAACAAAGCTTATCATGAAATCATCTGGGACAGTAAAGATAACGCAGGTAAGCAAGTTGGTAGCGGATTGTATTTCTACAAGATGATTTCAGAAGGCAACAGTGGTGAATATACTTCTACCAAGAAAATGATCCTTTTGAAATAAGGGAATTTAACCCGACCACTCATGAGTGGTCGGGTAACTTTTCATTTCTTTTGAAATAAATCTCAAAACCTTTCGAATGGTCACAGACCTTCGCAATGGTTGAAGTAATGGTGCCCCGGTTTTCCCGGGGCGTTTTTTTGTCTGAATCAGGATTTACAGGATCAAAATACCTTCATTTCTGTTATTCCCGTGAAAACGGGAATATATGAATATGTTGAATCTGGTAGTGAAGATTTCCATTTAGCAAAACAGGGGTTTTGCAGAATATGTTGTTCCCAAAGAGGGAACAGTTAAATATGCTTCGCATTTAACGTCCTAAAGCTTTGGGAACAAGGGAAAACCAGTCTTCATTCCGTGTGCTTCGGGATTACGCCTTGGCAGGGAGGGCTTTCACGCGATCCCGCATGGCATTGTGGGAATAAGAGTAAAGATTTGTAATGAAGCAGAAGCTTCAAAAATTATTTACTTCCCAAGCAGAAGCTTAGGAAGGAGAGACAATTATCTGGCATCTGCTGGATGACCTTGACTTAAGTTTTTTCATAGTCAACTTAATACATTATCTTTCAGACTTGTGTCAAGTCTAACATAATTTTGACTTGAGTAATTTTATTTTTTCAGTTGCAGATATAATTTCTCTAAAGCAGATTCCAGGTCGTTCTGCAAAAGCGGAAAACAGTATCTTTTCTTAATGATCAGGCTGTTATGTCGCAACTGCCATTTTTTACATTTTGCCAGGTGTTCCACAACCTCATCAATAACGCTTATATCCAGCCTGTCTTCAAATTCAATAGGACGTAATCTGAATTTTGAGGGTAAGTGTTCTCCCACCAGCCAGGCATAAACATTTTCGGGGTAATACCTGTGGGTAATTATGGGAGTTTCGCAAGCACAGGCTTCGATTATGGGCAGTCCTCTTCCTTCAGTTTCACTGGGCAGTGTAACCAGTGATGCTAATTGGAACAGGTCTTGTATTTTCAACGGCTTTCCCTCTTTTCTAATATAATCCGGTTTATCTAATTTGCTGAATAAAAACGAGAGAAATATTCTTGAATGAAATTCATTATCTATTGCCAGAAGCATTCTTTGAAATTCCTTAAGTAAAAAAGTGAAATATTCTTCATGACCTTTCAGGATGGGACCGGTGATCATCAGTATGATGTTCTCCATCTTACCACTTCTCAGCCAGTTATTAAACCGGGAATTTTCTAATAATGCACTTATCAATAGAAAATCCAATTCGATCCTCTTTCTTTCAATTATTCGGGTTGGCTGCAAAATGAGAATATTATTAGCACAGAAGTCAAAAGATATGTTATCTTCCAGACTGGCAACAAATGTATAAGGCGTTTTCTGCATCTCTTTGTTTTTAAGCACCTTCTCGATAGAAATCGAGTGCAATTCACCTTTCCTGCCGGCAATTAGCTGTTTTACCTGGCAGAGAATATCTCTTTTTCTTTCTTCATCCGAAAGAGGTTTGAATTTTTGTGTATCGATAGCAGTGCCAATAACACCAGTAGCAGCAGGTTCGTAATCGAATTTTTTCACCAACAGGTCAGATTGACGATAATTAATATTCAAAGCCAACCAGTTTTTTGCTTTCCAGGGATAGAGCATTTCGATAACAGAAAAGATCTCGGGAAGGTGCGAATTCGTAAAAAAATGGTCTCGAGGACCGTGTTTGGTACCTTGATATTTAATATCTATTTCACTTTTACCTGCTTCCCAGTAGAAATCATGATTATTGGAAATGACCGGAACATCAAGATACGATGAGATCAAAACCAGAGCCAGGGCAAGAGATACATTACCCGGGTTGGAATTTGTATTAACTACATACAGCAATTGAATACCATGTTCGGCAATATAGGTTCCTATCTGTAGGGTCAGGTATATTGTATCTTCCCAGAACTGCTTTAAAAGATCGTTATACTGCTTTTCACCTCGTTGCAGCTTAGTATGAAAAAACAGGTTGAACAGCTTCCATTTGGCAAATCCTGCCATTCCCTGCACAGTAAAATGCCGGCATTTCTCTTTAATGGTCATATCAAATCTTTCGTCAAATTCCCCACCTATAAGATGAATATCAACTTTGGGAAGTATTTTATGGGTCAGTGTGATGTATTTGGCAATTTCTGTGGAGACACCATCTATTCCGAATTCAAATGTAATAAAAGCGATCCCGCTACGCTCTATTCTTCGCAGGAAAGATCTATAGTTTTCCTTTCGATCATTTACCGGTGATTTGTTCTGTAAGTTTTGTAGAAATTCATTCAGTTCGAACCATGATGTGAACTTAATATCTTTGAAATCTTCAAACATGGTAAAATGAGCTTAAAATCGAAAGAGCTCCTCCAATTTATTTTGTAGAATCGTAAATGAGAAATATTTTCTACCCAGTCCATAATTATATTCTGCTATTTCATTTTGCAGTTGTTTATTGTGGATGATCTTTTCCATTTCTGCCAGAGCATCATCGGTAAGAACGTTATCTTCCAGCATTACTATCTTAAATCCTTTACTTCCAATATCCGACCAGAAAACAGGTTGGTAATTATTTACAAAGACGGGTTTCTTTGCCAGAACGCATTCCACAAAGGCATTACCGAATCCCTCATAAGTACTGAAATACGTGCAGGCAACTGCATTGGCATAAGCATCGGAAAGATTGAATATTTTACGTCCCCGCCAGCCTTTTCCACGTTCATTCAGGATGCGTCTATGTCCAAATACCACCTGTTTATCCAGCTTGCTTTTTTTGATGGTTTCCAGCAGTTCTTTATAATAACCCTTCCTGGCATCATCGGCAGCACTGCCTGTAACGATCAACTTTACCCGTTTATCCTGCAGACGATGAACCATCTCGATAGCGGTTTCTATTCCCTTTCTACGTACAATGCGGGTAACCTGGAATAGCGGGATGTCTGTTTTCTCCAATCCTAAATCGGAAAGCATTGAACGGTTATATTGGCTTTTACGGGCAAATGGTTTATCAAAGTCCATTACATTGGGAACCACAACTGCATCGATGTTATATTTCTTTTTTAGAACATCTTTGGAATAAGTATTAATAACCACATGATGTACATTTGGCAGATCCAGGGGAAATGTGGTTTTTACAATTTCTTTTACTTTTCTATGCGGTGTTTTGTACCTGTTACCCCTTTCCCAGTAGAAATCATGATCATGTGCTACAATAGGCTTGCATCCGAATTCCGCCACTTTTTTTATAGCCATACCCATGGAAAGATGGCAGGGAAGAGATGTGCTGTTTTCTGTCAGCAACACATCGATTTTCTTCTTTAATATCCATTTAAAAATATGGGCAGCAATTTCGTTGGAAGTATCCACAAGATGATCTATCAATTCCTGCTGCTCGAACTCAGGGAAGAAGAAGGCACGATTCTGTTCCCATTCGCATTCGGGAGAAAAAAAAGATAGAGCACGCCACACACTTTCGTTTTTCTTGCCGACAATGCTTCTTTTGAACTGACCGGAGAGAATGAATATCTTATGTCCCATTTTCTTCAGGACCTTGATCCACTTTTCAGTTTCCAGAGCTACGCCGTCGATATCTCCTATCCTTCCGATAATAACCCCAATATTCATAGGTCAACTCCTTCTTTAAGTTAAATGTAAAACATCTTATACTGGAATATAACTTCTATAATAAAAATAATTTAATCTTTTTTTACGGTCAAGAAAAAAATGTTGAAGTGAAAGTCTTCATTACCTTTGTGAGGTTAATGTATAATTTTCATTATCAAAGAAAAATCCAGGACTCTTCGTCGAATGCCGTTGTAAGAATGTCTAAGAGAGAGAGGATTTTTCATGTTAATTTCTACAGCTTACCATTTTCTTCTCTTTCATTGGTTTGAGAGGATTCTGTTTTCGCAAAGACAACCTTATAATGGTCTGAATTGAAACTTCTCTCGTTCCCATGCTCCTGCGTGGTAACGATAATATGTTACTTAACTGGTTCAAGTTTGCAGTCTGTACTAATTTTTTACTAACCCCCTTTTATTCCTCCTTATAAAGGAGGATTAAACGGAAGGTTACTTCAACAACATACATTTTCTAACATACGATTTGGATGGCGTTTGCAATTGATATAAGTAAACCCCACTGGCAACTCTCTTCTGGTTATCATCTCTGCTGTTCCAGATCATTTCGCTGCGACCGGGACTCATGTAGCAATCCAATAAAGTTTTTACCTTTTGTCCTTTGATATTGTAGATCTCAAGTTTTACATTTCCCTCTTCAGGAAGATTGAATACTATTTTCGTCTCGGGGTTGAAGGGGTTGGGATAGTTATATAACTGGTATTGGGTATTAGGTATTTGGTTTTGGGTTACTTCCACATAGGGCTCTGCACCATACTCATAACAACCCATATCTATTATTGCAATTCCGTCTCCGTCTCCATCCCATACTCGGTGATTGTGCAGTAAATCCCATGGTGGTAAATACAATCCGGTAGTATCTGGTGTGCCGGTATCTATACAGGGAGAACCTTCCAGAAGTACAAAGGGATAAGTTCCCAAACTGTCAAACAGCGGATATTCGTCTATATTGCCTTCACCCCAATTAACAATATTTGCATTATTTTGATTGTAAATGGCACTTTGGCCACCCAATATATTACTATGCGTTATATCAATAATACTGATGATACCCTGACCGGATTTATCAAATAGAGCAATTTCATAATCACCTTCATTTCTTAATATGTTATTTCTGAAATCTATATTTCCCTGGAACTCAATGCCAAAAGGAGATTCATTATTTATTAAAGTATTATTTGTAAAATGAACCATACCGTTGTTCAGGGATTTAGCATAAATTGTACTTTTGCCATTGATATTAACGTTATCATAGAAGAGACAGTTATTGATATACGTATCATCGAGTTCATCATTATAATCTACATTCATAAAAGCACTTGCCCATCCCTGCCAGTTTGTGCTAGTAGTGCTGTTATCAAAAAACTTACAGTTTTCCACAATTATATCCCCGCTGCTCATGGCATACAAACCTGCAGAAAAAGCACTGGACCCGACACAAATGTTATTTGAGAATGTGCAATCTACTGCCTTAAAGAATGTTGTCCCATTAAACCAAGCTCCGGCATTACCACCATCTTGCGTTTCTGTGTTATTCACAATTACATTTTTTAGTTGAATATTACCACCAGCAGTAGAACTATTTATTGCTGCTCCAATAGTTGTAATAATACCATTTTGAATATTTATATTTTCAAATTTTATAGAATCACTATAATGTATCGATAATAAGGAAACTCCAGAAAAACCATTTTGAAAAGTAATGTTTTTAAGTAACGAGTTTTCATATCCGTTTAACGCTAGAAAAAAGGAGTAGTTACCCATTTCCCCATCGATTATTGTTGTATCAATATCTTCACCAATTATGTTTACAAGTGCTTTACAGCCGAAAGGCAATAATTGTTGATTTGCACTTACACTATATGTACCGGAAGCAAGATGGACGGTGCGGGGATTTTCAGCATTGGAAGCGATATTCCTGACAGCCAGGTTAATAGTTTTCAGGGGATCATCCGACATTAAACCTGAATTTGTATCGTCACCATCTGGTGATACATATAAATCATTGTCTATAGGTTCAATATAACTTTCCAATATATCAAAATTATATTCCATATTTATACTTCCATTTGTATTCCCAATAAAATAATCTGTTGGGTCTGCAACAGTAAATGTATCGACAATTACAGTGAGTTCATTTATATATATTGAAGATATTAAGATTTCTATCATATATGCAGCAAAATTGTTATAGATATTGCATCGATTATCAGAATCAAAGGTTACTTGGGAATCATCCAATATGCCTAAACCACCACCATCATATAATGCATAATTTTCTCTTATAGAACATCCAGATAAAAACACAAATGCATCTCTGATGCACATTCCGGCAGAGTTATAAGCATAATTCTCAGTAAAAATACAATTAATCACATCACAATGAACCATTAAATTAGATTCACCCCAAATAGAGATGCCACCACCAAAGAGAGGATAATCACCTGTACCCTGACCATTGGTAATAGTCAATCCTCTTAGACAAGTATCCGTTTCTTCTGAGACTATGCTGACACAACTCGATATACGCTGTCCATCGATGATGGTGGAATCGATATAAGCTTCGTTACCTGTGATCAGTTCCAAGCTAGCTACTGTTATATTTTTCCCATTGTAGTTGATGTTTTCGTAATAAGTAGCTGGATATACGAGAACTGTATCGGAATCAGAGGAAGCATTGATACCTTCCTGGATGGTGGTGAAGTTGCCTGTGCCGTCTTGTTTAATATGCCAAGTAGTAGAGTATAACCACGAATTTGCAAAAACTAGCACAAATAATAATAATATTTTAGAGTTCATAATTTCCTCGAACTCACCCCAGCCCCTCTCTTCAAACCAAGAGAGGGGCTTAAGGATGATTATATTTACAGATTACTTCAACATCAGTATTTTCTTCATTATTGTTTCATCTTTAGTTGATAATTTGTAGAAGTATATTCCTGATGATACACTCTTTTCGTTATTGTCTTTACCATTCCAGACTACTTCATATGATCCCGCTATTTGCTCTCCCATGATCAGGATTTTTACATGCTGACCACGAATGTTATAAATGGAAAGCTCGATATTTCCGTCTGATGGAAGATCGTAAGAAATTGTCGTGGTAGGATTAAAAGGATTCGGATAATTTGAAGCTGAAAGTTTAACAGGTAGATCATCAGAGCCATTACTGGATGGTGAACGGAAAGAAACATAATAATAGTCCTGCTTATATTTAAGGTCGATCGTTGTAGTTTCCCGATAACCGGTTTCGTGATCGTAAACATTGTATTCTCTTATAATTTTGTTCTCTGACCTACTGCCGTAATAGAATTCAAATTCCAGACTGCCGCCCTGGCATTCCATGATATAAGCACATATCTGGGCAGACGTATCCTGAACCACGGTTGCACCTTTACATTCTCCATTGATAATAGCTCCAATCTCAGTAGGCAGATCTTCCGGGTCTAAAGACATATAGATTGGAATATAATCAGCTTCTTCGGTATAAGAAAAATTTTGCGGTTCTTGAACGATGAACCTTTCTGTTTCCGATTCTCTGACCCAACAAAAATTAACAATATCTTGATCACATTCCACTACTACCATATCGCCGGGACTGAGAGTGTATGGAACATCAGGCCAGCCATGGCTGCTATCTATACTCCATTCTTGGTGTTGAATATAGTTAATATTATCTAAATAACCATCAAAAGCGTCATACACATGCTGTGTTTTTCCTACAAAATAACCAATCCAGTTTTCATAATCGTCACCTGTTAAATCAAAAGTTGTTGTCTCTTTGCACCTGAAACCGGATACATCTATCGAGTTTTCGGTGACCATTTCGATCTTGTATCCTTTGGGGCTTATAATTAATTCATTTCCATTTTGCCATTGTTGAGATATAGGATTATATGAAAATACTATATCTTCATGCATTCCTTCGTACAAATCCAATTTGATCGGATCAAGCAGGTTCTGCACCTGGTTATTGGTGGAAGCATAATAAATGTCCAATATGTCGAAACAGAGCCATGTCAAGCCATCGTGCGGTCCGGCGGGTCCTTCGAATACATAAGTTTTCTCATCGTGAGGATGATATAAAGCACCCATATCTGCTCTTGTTCCGTCGGGATCATTATATTGGGGATCCGGGTCACCGGTATCTATGCAGGGAGATTTTTCTGTTTCGGTCCATTTAAGGGTATAATCGTCATTGCCTGTATCATTGAAAAGAGGATCGTCGTCGATATTGCCATTTCCCCAAAAAATATTTCCATTATTGTTTGTTACTATTCCTCCTTGTCCATCTTCTATATCCGAGTAAGCAATTGTAATAGAATTAGGCATTCCATCTATACTAAAATAAACCTCTTGTGGCAAATTATCCCATAATATAGTATTTACTAATTCGGGATTAGAATTATCCTTACAATAAATTCCCCCTCCAGAAATTATTGAAGTATTTAAGGTAATCGTGGAATTATTAACATCAGGGTTTGATGTTAAACAATATATTCCACTTCCCTTTTGAGCATCATTTCTACTGATTATTACATTATTCAAGCTAACACCATTTAAATAACAATAAAGCCCACCGCCATAAGCTGCACTATTATTAATTATAGTAACATTATCTAGGGATAGATTTCCTGTTCCGTACATTCCACTACCATTGTAATAAATACCTCCTCCATAACCACCGCCAGTTAGAACATTATCGGAAATCAAAACATTTATTAATTCAGCTTGTGAGTCAGTTGACACATATATACCACCCCCTTCTACACTAGCAGTATTACCACAAATTTCAACACTTTCCAGAGTAATACTTGAATATTGCCAACAAATTAAACCACCTACACAACTATATGCTGAATTATTTTCAATTATCGAATTTTCAATATAAAATTCAGAACCCCAAAAACACATAACACCACCTACATTAGCAAATGGACTTCCCTCTGAGGAATTGTTTGTAATTTCGCATTCACTAAATGTTGCATAAGAACATTGACTCCATAAACCTGCTCCTTCCGTTGAAACATTTAAGTCAATAACTACATTGTCAAATTCAGCTTCTGAATAACTTAAACAAACACCTCCACCTGCACCTACATTTCTTTCTGATTCAGGATCATATTGTATATAACTTCCCATGCTATTACCATATATATAAACGCCTGTTGTAAAAGGCCAAGTTTCTAAAGTTTCATTATTTGTAATAGTAACATTTTTAACGGTAATATTAGAATCAAATTCAGCGCATATACCTGCACCATATTGCTGTGTAGTATTATCAGTAATTGTAGCATCTGAAATTGAAGGATTTGACTGGAAACAATAAATTCCGCCCCCCGCAAATCCTGATGAATTATTTGTTATGATCAAATTTTGTAAAGTGGGAGAAGAGAAGTTTTGCAGATGAATACCACCGCCTGTATGATATGGATAGTCTTCACCTAAACCATTTTGAATTGTAAAACCACTTAATACTGCTGTTGAATTTTCACCATTATTAAAAGTAACAACACTTCCTTCTTCACTACCATCAATGATAGTCTGCTGAATGTAAGACGGATTTTGAGTTGTATAAAATAATGAACCAACAACAATGTTTTTACCATTAAAATCAATATTTTCATAATATGGGTCTGGATCGTTTGGCCATACAATTATTTCATCATCATCAACAACATAATCTATAGCATCTTGGATAGTGATAAAATCTCCCGTACCGTCTTGTTTTACTGTATATGTTGTCCCCAGTAATATAATGGGTAATGCTATTATAACCAATAGAATTATTGCTTTCTTCATCTTTCATTTCTCCTTTTTTCTTTTTTGTTTTTCCTGAGATTAGGAGAATATCACACGAACTTATTCTTACAGATAATGAACAGCATATCTACCTCCTTCAAAATCAATTGAAGGAAGAGAGCGTCAAACTATTTCCACAAAAACTTTTTGACATCATTCCGATGAAATTTCTTAACGTCTCCGGGAAGAGTGCTGTGGAGATTATTTTGCAATGGACCTATCCTTGCGATATCGAAACACTCTCTTCCTTTATAATCATCTGCCAGTTAAGGTTTACAACCTGAATTATACGTTTATTTTTAAATATACTCCAAACCATGTGGTTCAATTAGTATAATTAGAAATTATGGACAGAACAATGTTCTATCCCTACTTCAATAGCATACACTTCTTAGTAAAGCATTTTTCGGGCGTTTGCAATTTGTAGAAATAAACACCGGAACCAACCGGTTTTCCATTATCATCTTTCCCATTCCAGATCATTTCGCTTCTGCCGGGGCTCATGTAGCAATCCAATAAAGTCTTTACCTTTTGTCCTTTGATGTTATAAATCTCAAGTTTTACGTTTCCCTCTTCCGGGAGATTGAATACAATCTTTGTTTCTGGATTAAAGGGATTTGGATAGTTTGAAAGGCTGATTCTGTTACTATAGATTTCATTTTCAAACATAAATGTATTATTATAATCATATTTATATAATGATATCCCTGTCGAAGATGTTAATAAAACATAATCTTCATTATCTCTTTCGATAAAATACCTTAAATCAGTTAGAAAAGGCATTTCAAGACTATATATAGGATCATTTATATTGTAGCCGTTTTCAATGTCGAATACATTAATGCTGTAACAACCCTGGAAAAAAAGGTTTTCCTCTATACCTACAGAAAAACTTTCCAAATTATGTGGATATTCAAATAAAAACTCCGGTTCTAAGGGATTTTCTAAAGAATATATTGCTAATTCTTGATTCTGTTGTGTTTGCAAATAACCATCATTACGAAGCCAGAAACCTAGTAGATCATCAATTTCAAGAGTCGCTACAACTTCAGGATAATCTCCGTCGAGATTACCTAATATATTAATTGTATCATCTCCACCACGATAATATACATAATCTCCATATTTAAAATAACCATACATATGAGGATATAGTTCAAAATCATAAATTACCTGAGGATTAAACGGTTCAGAAATATCATATCTCACAAAGTGATTCTCATAAGTGCCGGCTATAGTCTCTAGGGCATAAAGATATGGATATTCAAGGTAAACATAGGTAGCAAATATGTTTTCTATTCTGTTAACGAGTTCAGGATTTTCTATATCGGATATGTCGTAAATATCGATGTTTTCATTATAATCAGGATAAGAAACTAAGGGTATAGCAAGGAGATTATCTTCAAAATCACTTGCATATTGAAAATGATTATCAAAATGTGTGCAGATATAATAGACATTATTTAAATCAGATATATCATAAAAATGCATTCCATGCCAATATTGTGTTCGTACAGCTAAAAGATCATCATTCATATATACACCTCTCTTTGCTTTGAACTCAGGAAATGTATCAAGATATTCAAATTGATCATTAATAATTTTGAATTGATGAATACCAAGACGAGTGTCAACTCGATAAAAATAATCTTCAAAACACACGCAACCATCCAAATTATAGATAGAGTCGTAATTACAGGAAGAAAGCTGCACAGGGTCTTCGAAATTAGAAACATCATATAAACCGACGCAGCCGTTTTTCAAGGGAATGATAATTCTATCATCATTAAAAATTGCCAGATTATGCAGTGCATTCTCATCAGGAAATTCTATTGTTCTCAGTAATTGCCAATCTGATATATCAGATATATCAAAAAAAGAATATTGTCCAGGTTCACACATACACAAAGTTGTATCATTAATTATTTTTGTTAAACCTATCGGAAGGTTCGGAAAAATTACATTGAAATCTATTTGTGCAATTTCCTGGATATCACAAACATCACTTACATCGAATATGTGCATCAAGCCATCAATATCGTCATCCCAGGTGTATAAATATTGTTCATTAAGCTTATAAAGTCTATTATCATGAAAAAATGAAGGATAATAATTATATTCGTTTACTATCTCTAAATTTTCAAGTTCATATATATAGAGGTTCGGTATAATAAAAATGCGGCATAACAAAAAGATGATTGTTTATTAATAAAATTTGACTGACATATTCATCATCATAAAAGTTGATTGAATCTAATAGTGTAAGTGTGCCATTCTCTATTAATACTTTATATAATCTACTTTTTACAGATGATCCTAATGTAGTTCCTAGACTAAAGACATAATCTCCGCTTATACCAAGAAGGATTAATTCAGATTGTATATTTGCACCAAGCAATCCCCACAATGGCAATTCATCCAACTCTATTAGAGTTCCATTATAATCATTAGTAAGCAGATGTAACGCCCTTTCACCGGAAGCAAGAATGCGATCTTCGTCTTTTACTATTTTTCTATAGTCGTCTGCTTCATAGATATCAGCCACTTTTTCAAGTGTGAAGTCTTGAGCGTAACTCAAAGATATTATTGAAAGTAAAATGAGGATCATCATTAATTTTAATTTCATATATCATTTACTTTAATAACATACACTTCTTAGTAAAGCTTTTTCCGGGCGTTTGCAATTGATATAAGTAAACTCCACTGGAAACTCGTTTCCCGTTATCCTCCCGCCCATTCCAGATCATTTCGCTGTGACCGGGACTCATGTAACAATCTAATAGGGTTTTAACCAGTTGCCCTTTAATATTATATATCTCCAATTTTACGTTTCCTTCTTCAGGAAGATTAAATTGTATTGTTGTTTCAGGATTGAAGGGATTGGGATAATTGGAAAGTGTAACCTCTAGTTTGGGGAGCTCATCTTCTGCAGAGGTTTCGAGTATGTAACTGTAAGTGGAAATACATTCTAATTGCTCACAAAAAAAGTAGTCATCTTCACCTTGGGAGAAAAATGATATACCCCGATAATCAGAGTTTAAATTAAAATAATCAAAAGGTTCTAACTCGCCAGTTGGATCATTTTCAAGATCATATAAAAATACTGTGAAACGGCAAGGACTAAACAAGACATTATCAATATAATAGCTATTATAGCCGGTCGCAGTATTCTGGATGGTAAAAGCAAGTTCCGGATTTAAAGGATCATCTAAATTGTAAAAGGAATCACTTCCTGTGTGATTATATGGACTTGAGTTCAAATAAGACTTGATCCTTCGTATCTGAAAACCATCTGCAAAATTAGCAATTTGATTTACTAATTCCGGCTCCTCTTCCTCAAAACCATCAAATATAAATAAATCAGATCCACCATTTTCAAATATCCCTATACCATATAAATATCCGTTATAGAATAATGACTGGAATATAATTTCAGAAAATTCATACAATAGTATTTGTTCTATATTTTCGGGATATTCAATATCATATTTTCTTATTTCTACTGACTGGAAAGAATTTATATAAGAATATAGATAGATATTATCGGGTTCATTTTCATTCATCAATAAAGAGGAGATTCCATTTAATAATTCATTCCATATCTGAATAGGATTTGAGATATTTGATATACAATATATCCTGTAATAATAATTCAATCCCACTTGTATGATTAAATGAATATGTTCATTAATTATTTCAAAAGTTTGTACATACAAATCTTCAAATAGAATTGTGATAAGCTCAGGTAAATTTATATTTTCAATATCATAAACATACAATCCTCTGGAAAAGCCTGAAGTTATTAAATAATTATTATAGAGTAGGAATTTAACTTTGTTTGTTCGATTATTTATAAAGTTATCAACATATTCGATCATCCCTCCTTGATAATTCATTAATAATATCCCATGATTATATGAACCGACATAAAGGTGTCCATTATCATAAATAATTCCTGTTAATGTTAGAAAGTAGGGATCTAAAATACTTAGTTCATCGATCGGATATTCCCAAAAATCATATAATATGGGATTCCCAATATCTGTAATATCTACCACTTCAATACCTGCACTTTGAGAAGGAATGAGAAGAAAGTTATCTATTTGTATACAATCACCAAATGGGCTTGCGTTGTTATACCGATAATAAGTGCTAACTATCTGTATATTTGATAGATCTGAAATATCATAAATACTGATACTCTCGTTGCCCAATAGCACCAAATTATCATCGTTAATTGCATAAATTTTCATAAAGTCAGTTGGACATGTAGCAAAATCAACCGATCCAACCATTTGTATATTATAAATATTAGTATAATCATAAACATCAAAGATAAGATCAATATAATTTCTTCTGTGCAAAAAATAATTTTCCCTTAATGGACAAGTCCAGTTGTTTACGGGAAATAATAATATTTCCTCAAAAGTAACGGGATCAATAAAAACAAGCTGGGTAATTACCCATTCATTATCGATCTCTTCGAGTTTATGATAAGCAAGATAACCCCCGTAAGTTCTTAAAACATAGTTTATAATATTTTCAGGAAAGATAATACTATCAACAACAACCGGTTCATAAGGATTGGAAACGTCTATTTTATATAGTGCACTGAGAATTTCACCCTGCCATCTAAAAATTGAAGAAACCGATACAAAAACATTGTTTCCGATTTTTTCAATATCATCAACTTCTCCTTCAATCGGGATCACACTGATTCTGGTAAGTTCACCGTCTTCATCAACTGTATTAATTTCAAATCCATAATGGCTTATTGCGTACATATAGTTATCTTCTATCAATAAACGGTGTAGGTCGCCATAATGACCGCTAACTGCAAACTCATCTATTTTCTCAAATTCAAAAGTTAAAGATGATAGTATTATCGGGAAAAAACATAAAACAATATTTAAAAACTTTTTCATAATTATTCCTTATTTAGGATTTACACTTTTAACAAAATTTAAATTTCTGCGGAGCCTTTTATAGCTCCGCAGAAGATATTTAAAGGTTTAGTCTTGCACAGGTGGATCATCAGGTCTAGGTTCATAAGGACCAGGTAGCCTTATGCTAATTCCCCATTGTCCATGATAAGAAAATGGACCACTTACTTCTCTGTCTCCCTGGTGTGCATAATAATGATATCCACCTGGGATAATGTATACATCATGAAAAGTATATGTTATAGGCTGTTCAAACATTGGACCTGAATTAAGTATAGTCCATGTTTGGTTGGCCCAATCTCTGATTTCAACAATAACAGCTTGATTTGACCAACCATAACTATATACATTACTGACTTCAACATCCATTAAATCTGCATGCAATATTGCAATACACAAAACAAAAATTGCCATAAAAGCAACTATTATTGTATTTTTTCTAGAAAACATTTTCTTTCTCCTTTTTTTTAAAAAGATTAAAACTCAATTCATTTCTTACTCGGGTAACTGTTAATGATCTTAAAAGAGATTCTTCACACAAACTTATTCTTACAGATAATGAACAACATATCTTCCTTCTTCATTTCTTATTGAAGGAAGAGAGCGTCAAACTATTTCCACAAAACTTTTTGACATCATTTCGCTGAAATCACTTAATGTCTCCGGGAAGAGTGCTGTGGAGATTAATGCATTGGACCGACCCATGCTGTTTCGAAACACTCTCTTCCTTTATAATTATTAAAATTCTCGTTCCCAAAGAGGGCTTTGGGAACGAGAGAGAAAAAATATTTTAATCGTCTATTCTTCTTAAATGTCTATTCTTCTGTCTTACTTCCTAGGTGATCCCGTATATCCATGCCATCTACAAATACGTCACAGAGCAGGCGACCGGTATGCAGGTTCATAGGATTTCGCAAGTCTACTTGTTTATTGAGGATCATTTTTTCCAATTGTATTTTAGCTTCATCATAAGCGGGATTGCCAAGAAATGGAGATTTAATCCCTTTCAATCCCACAATATTCCCGGTATTATCATTCCAGTTCCAACGTGGATATATTTCAAAAGTATCACCATCGAATACTTTGGTTACTTTAAACATCATAAATTTATCCTCATTTTAGCTGTGCTGCACCAGATCCAGATCAAATCCTCTTCTACTATTGGTAGCAGAGCTTTTGGAGTATTTAGGACTTTTACCGTTCAATGTTTTATTCAGAATACATTTCAGTTCATTTTCCATAATGGGTTTTATCAAATAACCACTATGATCTATACTAGCAGCTTGCATAATGGTTTTATGATCTGAGTAAGCTGTGCAGAAAATAACAGGAATTTTACTACTCTTCAGGATATGAGCTGCATCGATGCCGGAAAGCTTTCCTTTAAGCTGTATATCCATAAAAATAAGATCGGGATGTAATTCCCTGGTCTTGGCAACAGCTTCTTCGCCACTGGCGCAAATAGCTGCAACTTCATGCCCAAAACTCTGCAGGGTTAGTTTCAGATCTTCAGCTATTATCCTCTCATCTTCGGTAATTAATATTTTTGCCATTTTTACCTTCCTTAGCAGGGTTTAACTCCCCTCTGTTAACAACTCTATCCCCGTGGATAAAAATATCCACGGGGTAGCACATTAAAACAAACTTCTTTCTCTACCTATTTCTTAAATACGTAGATCTTGCCTTCAATCTGAAAAATATAATAATTATGGTCTTCATATAGCTTTTTCATGATCAGTCCTTTATTTATAAACTATAACATACTTACCACTAACAATTACTATTATGTACTCATCCGTTTCATAAACTATCCAGAATTCGATGCCTTCCAATTCTTCGATATTAGCCTGGGTTATCTCATCATCCATTTCGATGATGAATTCTTCGGTAACGATCCTGTCTTCGATATCCAGGTCTGCCAGGGTTAAAGAATAGCTTAGTGACGTCAGCAACATCCCTAAAACAAGTGTTAATAAAATTTTCTTTTCCATTTTCATCTCCTTTTTTTATTTACTCTCTCATATACATATCCACAAAAAAGCCAAATTGTGACGCCACCACTCAAAAAAAATGAAAAAATATGAAAAAATAATCTTGACCTCTATAATTCAAATGGATAATAAATCCTTTTAAAGATAAGGAATGAAAATGGAATATTCAGATAGTGATTTGCAAAAATATCAAAAAATAGCCTTTGATTATGCTTTATACAGAACAGGTAATATACCTGCTGCCGAAGATATTTCTTCCCAAACCATCAGTTTATTTTTGTTATCTTTCAATAATAGATCTGATGCTCGAAGATGGATCATTAATACATCCAAGAACTACTGCAAAAAGTTTTTTGCAAAAATGAAAAAAGAAGAAAAGGAAAAAAATACTTATAGAGAAGATATGTTACAGAGAATTTCAAATCATCCTGGATACGAAAAAGATGGCTTATTACATGATGCCTTCAAGGAATCTTTTAAATCCTTAAATGATATGGAATTGAAAACGATTTTTTATTATTTTCAATGTAATGAGAATTTTAAAGAGATGCATAGTAATATTGGTGGTTCCTATGATGCCCTCAGAAAGCAGATATCTCGTATAAAAAATAAGCTGAAAGCTGAGACATTTAAAAGATTGGGATATATTGGTTCAAAGAGAATAGTTACACCTCAGTTAAATAATTTGATTATTAAATTTCTCCGTCGTTTTAAGAAGAACCTGGAAGCTGGAACAATTGAGAAAATGTACTATTATTTCTCTAAAGTGGATCTAAAAAATTACAATCCCACCTACGAAATTAAAGAAATACTAGAATATGATATCGACCTGAATGATTCAATTTATAAAGCCTGGATTTTTTTTAAAAATAAACATAATGTGATTGATTCATTTTATATCGATTTTTTTGTAGATGATAAAAACCATCTGAAAATAGTTACTCCTCCTACAAAAACAAAGAAAATAGTTATTATCGAACCAGAATCAGAGGAAGGAAAACAAATAAAGAAATTGCTTGATACTTATCCAATCGGTAAATCAGGTCGCCCAAAAATTCCTGAAGAAGAAATGGATAAAATTATTAAGCAGTTTGAAGAGAAGCAGAAGAATTAGACATTAGTCCAGGAAAAAGCTGAGTAATTCCGGTCTGTGTGCCTTTCTTAGCGTTTCAATAACCAGCTTTTTATTATCGGGAACAAACCATTGTAATAAAGCTTTCATCAAGCGTATTTCTCTACCTTTGGGTATGTTTATTTTATTTCCTTCCATATCTGTTCCTGTGTAATACATATATGTGCTTACCGTCATGGGGGTGGGAGTGAACTCCTGGATCTGTTTCAGTTTAATATTATTCTTTTTCAAGTAAATTGCCAATTCAATCGTATCCTGCAGGGTGGCTCCGGGATGTCCGGCAATTATATAAGGAGCGATATATTGCTCTTTGCCTATTTTTTTACAATAAGTGCTAAAGTATTGCCGGAATTTTTCATAAAGATCAAAAGATGGTTTACACATTAGTTTCAGAACTTTTTCACTCTTGTGTTCCGGTGCCAGCTTTAGCAGTCCGCTCACGTGGTGTTCTGCTAATTGTTGTATATATTCTTTATCGTATAAAGCCAGATCAAAACGAATACCGGAAGATACAAATATATGTTTTATACCTTGCAATTCACTGGCAGAGGAAAGCAGTTTTTTCTGCTCTTTATGGGAGTAATCCAATTGTGGGCAAATTGATGGAAACAAACACGAATTTCGCTGGCAGGTTTCACTTATATTAAGTTTGCAGTTCATTTCATACATATTAGCTGTAGGTCCGCCAATATCGCTTATAGTACCTTTGAAATATTCTTTCCGGATAATTTCTTTCAGTTCTTTGATAATTGAATCTCTGCTGCGTGACTGAATAGTTTTGCCCTGATGTAGACCGATAGCACAAAAGCTGCATCCTCCGAAACATCCCCGATGAGAGGTTACCGAATTCCGGATCTGTAAGAAAGCAGGTATCTTTTTCCCTCTGTACATTGGATGAGGTTCTCTGGTAAAAGGAAGGTTATATATCTCATCCATTTCTCTTTGCGATAAGGGATGTGATGGTGGATTATGTATCAGGAAGCGATTACCGAATTTTTGTGAAAGAACTTTTTTCCGGAAATGATTTTCAAAAATTTTGTGTTGTTTAATAAAATCTTTTCTTGAAAAGGAATTTGAAAATTCAGGTAATTGTTCTTTTGTTGAATTATTCTTGGAAATTACAACCGTTCCTCTTATATTGTTCAGTTCATCTATCTGTTCTCCTGCTGCAAGCCGTTTAGCTATTTCCAGAACAGGTTTTTCACCCATTCCATAAACCAGTATATCTGCCTTGGAATCGAAGAGGATAGAATTTCGCAGTTTATTACTCCAGTAATCGTAATGCGGAATCCGGCGTAAACTTGCTTCAATGCCTCCAAGCACTACCGGAACATTTTTAAAAAGAGTTCGTACTTTTTGAGTATAGACAATAGTTGTCCGGTTGGGTCGCAATTTTGTTTTTCCTCCCGGTGAGTAAGCATCTTCCGATCTCAGTTTTTTTTGTGCTGTATAAAGGTTTACCATGGAATCCATATTTCCGGCAGATATACCAAAGAACAGTCTGGGTCTTCCCAGTTCTAAAAAATCAGAATTTGTTTTGCAATCCGGTTGGGAGATAATGCCGACCTTAAAACCTTTTGCCTTCAGGAACCTGGAAATGAGAATCGGACCAAAAGCAGGATGATCTATATAAGCATCACCGGTGATGATAATAATATCGAGTTTGTTCCAGCCCAGTTGGTTCATATCTTTTTTGTAAGTTGGTAAGAAATTAATCATAAAAAAAAGCGACGTTTATACGTCGCTAAAATAATGAATTGATAAGATCTATGGATGTAATCTGACTATATTTATAGCCTGAGTACCTTTATCTGTTTCGATAAGATCAAATTCAATATCTTCATCTTTAACTAGAAATTTTCTTCCCCTGTCGGAGATTGTTACGATAGATTTCCAGTGTACAAAATATTCCGTTCCTTCTTCAGACATAACAAAACCATATCCCTTGGCTTCATCAAACCACTTTACTTTTCCTTTCATAATTCCTTCCTGTTTATTGCTTGTTACGAATTTTCTTATTTTTCAAAATATAGCAAGAACTTTTTTATTTGTATTCTTTTAGCGATGATTATTTTTTGCTTGTCTTTCTTTTTTTTAATTCAAAAATTTATACTTTATTTTTTATATAATACCGATTGAAAAAAACGGGCGGTTGTCTACCGCCCGAAAATTCCATTTATTCTGGTTTATTTCAACAGTACGCATTTTTTCGTATCGATCGTTCTATTGTTCGCTTCAAGTTTATAGAAATAAATACCGGAACTCACAGAATTCCCATTGTCATTTCTACCATTCCATACGATAGAATGACTGCCTTTATCCCGCTGATCGTCCAGCAAAGATCTCACTTTCTGTCCCCTGATATTGTAAATATTCAGTTCAACGGAACTATTTTCAGGTAAGGAGAAAGAGATGGTGGTAATAGGATTGAAAGGGTTCGGATAATTCTGGTTCAGCACATCTTTTATCACCTGAGGTACATTTTCTTCGGCACTCGTAAAGAGTTCGTTATCGCCATAAAAGCCTGTTCTCAACATGTTACCTCGATAGGTTTTCCAGGGTGTTTTCAATCCTTTGGGAAGTTTACAATCTATTATAAAAATAGCAGTTGTAAATCCTGATATGATATCAAAATCACCATCACGATCGATGTCTTCCAAACTGGCAGGAGTATTGCCAACAAATCCTATTGGAACGGGTGCAAAATCTACTTCCAAACCATCATTATGATACACATATAGATCATTATTACTCGTAAAGCAGATCAATTCCAGGTTGTCATCATTATCCAGATCGGCAGTTAATGGCGCTTTCGTGATCAAGTGCTCGGTATCTACCGGCCAACCTGTTAGAGTTGTTCCATCTTGTTCGATGATATATAATTTCCCTGTGATAGTGGCAAAAGCAATTTCCAGAACATCGTCGTTGTCGAAATCAGCAGCAATAGGAGAGCAGGCAATTTGATTATCTATTTCCATAGAAAGCAAGATCTCACCGGTACTGCTCACAATGTGAATTTTATTGTCATTCGTTCCGACAACGATATTCCTGTTATCTAAAATTATGGGAGCAGAACTGAAAGAAGATAACAGATCGACCGGAAACCCGGTAATATTTTCACCATTGGAGCTAATTGCATTCAGCAAACCATCGAGGGTAGCAATTACAATTTCGCTATCTCCATCCTCATTTATGTCAGCAGAAGCCATTTCCATAAAACAGTGTGATGGCATTTCCACGGGGAAATTTTCTAAAAGATTACCTGAGATATCCAGGGCAATGAGTTTTCTATCGAGACCAAAACTGATCACATCCAGATCCCCATCACCATTCACGTCGGAAATAACAGGTGTCAACAATTGTTCCCAGCCGTGCTGAAATTCAAAAACCATATCCCCATTATTATCGATGGCAAAAATACGACCATCACTAGTAGCAAAAACAATTTCCAGATCATCGTCATTATTTATATCACCCACAGCTGTGCTCTTCCACATGCTTATGTCATTCATCCATGGAAATCCAGGAATCTGCTGAGCTTCAATATCAAGAAGATTCACATTCGCAAAGGCATCTATGATCAATAGATCTTTACTGTCATTACCATCAAAATCGCAGATAACAGGATTACTAACAACGGAAATACTTGTTGCCCAGGGCCAGTATTGCTGGAACAATGATACTTCAAAGCTTAACTCATAAAACCTGTTGAAACCATTGCCACCACCAACAGGAGCATTTATTTCCAGGGTATATTCATAGGAATCATAATTGCAGTTCTGGGGAACCTGCACCACAAAAGGATCTGCTGTCAATGTTGTTCCTGCAGGAATGAAACCGTAATTTACATTATTAACTAGAACCTGGATGGTTGGATCTTCAAAACTGATGGTTGCTGTTACATCTACAGCATCTGCCCATCCTTCCATATTTTCCAATTCTATATATATCTCGATTTGTTCTCCAGGATTGGGTGTGTTATCACCGTCACCGAATTCAGTATCATCATAAATTGCGTTAATCGGATGAAGGTAAGGAAACTCACCTGAAGCAGCTTTTACTTCTATGGATGGATCACCGAACAAAACAAGTTCATAATGCACCCAACGCAGGTAAACATTGCCTATAGCCTGGTTTGCCAATACGATCCTGGATTCATCTAAAGCTTTTCCAAGCTCGCGAATATTCTCATTGAAGATCGCATCAAAGAATTCAATATCATAGGGTTGAGAGGGTCCATTCGTACTACCGGGACTGTACCAGCCATAACGGGTGTTTCCCACAAAAGCGAACAAACCACCTTCACAGATCACCAGGTTTTCACCAATGCTTTCAACACCATAGCTGGTTGCCTCATCAAAAGCTGCCGGATAACAACCCTGGGTATAGGCAAAACCATATTCTGTGTTTGTATAGCTGGTTGCGTGACCTACGTTTTGTCCAAACACTATGCTCTCATTGGAGTGTCCCATGTGATTCATTATGCTTACGCCGCTATTGATAGCATCCTTCACGTTATCGGCACTGTATGTGCCTTCTCTTTCAAAAAGCCTGAAAACATGATAATCCTGCTCAAAGGAAGGTGACAGCATTGCAACCTCGTCTTTATAATCACCACCCCAGGTCAATGGATTCCAGTTCAGGTTCTCACCAAAAAGATAAGCAATGTCATTACTTACAGCAATTTCATCAACATACTGGTATGTTTTATAGAAGAAATGATTGAACTCAATTTCTGTTTCAGCAGGTATTCTACCGATAGCAACTTCTGGAAACATATCTACATTATCTTCAATTTCACCATAAATTCCATCTCCATCACCATCCCAGTCATTATCCAGGCATCCGTAATAAAGATCGCAGGGCATATTCCAGTCTACAGTTCCATTGCCGGTGTTGATGTATACAGTTCGGATGGGAATGATCTCATCATCGCCACCAAGGATCACATACTCCAAAGGATTAGCTGTGCCGGAGTACGTTGTATATGCGTCGTATATGAAGTTTTTGATCTTTTGCTGATCGTTCACGCCAGGATATTCATTATAAATATCAGAAGTAAGAAAAGTGGTGGTGACAATTCCATGATCGTTTTTCCAGTTTATGAAATCATCAAAATACAGCTCTCTTTCGGAATCAGTAATAATAATAAGAGAATAAGGATCCGAGGGATCTACCAGGGTACGATTGGAAACATTCCCAATTTTTCTATAAGAAGATAGTTCTTCATTATTCACCACCAGATTTGAAACTCTGGAGATAATCTCTTCGTTTTCTAAAAGAACTTTATTTTGTTCTTCCCAAATATTTAAATCGGGTTTGGATGAATATTCGATCTCCGCATTTTCAAACCAGAGCACTTCACCGGTTATGGGATTATATTTATATGGGAATATGTTAACCAGTGCGATATCGTATCCATTCAATCGCTGCATACCCAGTAATGTATAATCTTCTACCGGGTAGAACTGGTTACTGGTATAAATTTCCTCATCTCTTTTTGTATTGTCAGGACCAGCTAGAGATATTGGTTGAGGAGTTCGTGCAAAATCAATATACTGATTTGTGAGAAGTTCACCTTTATTCAAAAGTTCAATTCTAACACCAGATAGCTTTTCACCCATAGGAAGAAGGATCTTTACAGGAACATATGGCATAGCCGGTTTACCGGATGTCATAGTTATTGGCAGGTCATTTTGAAACGCACTTTTTTCAATGATCGGTTTTTCAATCTCAATTATATTTGCCATTAATAAAAAAGGAATTAAAGTCATAATCAGAACACATTTAATCTTCATTATCTACTCCTAATTTTTTTTATTTGATACTATGCAATTTTAGTTCCAATATGCGTCAAGTGAATTGTAATATAATAAGTACTAAATTGGAATTATTGACAATAAAGAAAGCCTTTCAAAAATTACAACCATCGGGATGTAGCGCAGTTCGGTCAGCGCGTTCGGTTCGGGACCGAAAGGTCGGAAGTTCAAATCTTCTCATCCCGACCATTTTATTAAACAGTACATTTACTAATCAAAAGGATGTCCCGATATATATCGGGAACATCCTGCTAAATCTATTAATCAATTATTGCAGCTTGTGCTGCTGCCAGTCTGGCAATGGGTATACGATAAGGTGAACAACTTACATAGTTCATGCCTACTTTATGACAAAACTTAACCGAACTCGGTTCTCCACCATGCTCGCCACAGATTCCAACTTTTAGATCCGGTCTGGCAGAACGTCCTTTTCTGGTACCCATTTCCACCAATTGACCAACGCCTGTTTGATCGAGGATCTGAAATGGATCATGTTCAAGGATTCCTTTTTTAATATAAATAGGAAGAAATTTACCGGCATCATCACGGCTGTAGCCGAAGGTCATCTGTGTGAGATCGTTTGTACCAAAGCTGAAAAATTCTGCGTCTTTGGCAATTTCATCAGCTGTAAGAGCTGCACGCGGTATCTCGATCATAGTACCCACCAAGTAGTCGATATTATCATTTCTTTCCGCAAAAACCTGTTCCGCAGTTTTACGAACAATATCTTCCTGCATTTTGTATTCACTGGCAGTACCAATAAGCGGGATCATGATCTCTGGTTTTGTTTCGATGCCTTTTGCTTTCAAATTCAGTGCGGCTTCTATAATTGCTCTGGTTTGCATTTCGGTGATCTCTGGATATGTATTACCCAAACGGCATCCTCTGTGTCCCAGCATCGGGTTGAATTCACTTAGTGATTCCACTCGTGCTTTCACTTCTGCTGATGAGATATTAAGCTCATCTGCCATCTCTTTCTGACCCTTTTCATCGTGAGGTACAAATTCGTGCAAAGGCGGGTCTAACAAGCGTATCGTGACAGGTAAACCTTCCATTGCTTCAAAAATTCCTTCGAAATCGTTTCTTTGAATTGGAAGAAGTTTATCCAGAGCTTTCCTGCGTCCTTTTTCATCTTTTGCCAAGATCATTTCACGTACTGCTTTTATCCTGTCACCTTCAAAGAACATATGCTCTGTTCGGCAAAGACCTATTCCCTGAGCACCAAAATTACGTGCAACTTTTGAATCGTGGGGAGTATCGGCATTTGTACGTACGCCAAGTTTTGTATACTTATCGCAGAGATCCATAAGTTCACCAAAATATCCACTTAGTTCAGCGCTTTTTGTTTCTACTTTTCCTTTATAAACTTCTCCTGTTGAGCCGTTCAAAGATATCCAGTCGCCTTCTTTGAAAACTTTTCCATCTGAAGTTAAGGTTCTCTCTTTGTAATCAATTTGAATTGATCCAGCCCCGGAAACACAGCATTTACCCATTCCACGGGCAACAACAGCAGCGTGAGACGTCATTCCACCTTTTGCCGTTAGAATACCTTTTGCTACGTTCATACCACGCAGGTCTTCGGGAGAAGTTTCAATTCTTGCAAGAATAACATGCTTGTCATCGTCAGCCCATTTCTCAGCTTCATCGGCAAAGAAAACAAGTTGACCTGTGGCAGCTCCGGGAGAAGCGGGAAGACCTTTAGCAATTACTTCTGCTTTTTTTATGGCTTCTGTGTCGAATACAGGATGAAGAAGCTCGTCGAGTTTATTAGCTTCCAGACGTAGTAATGCGGTTTTTTCATCGATCATTCCTTCTTTAAGCATGTCTATGCTCATCTTTACCATAGCTACGCCGGTACGCTTGCCATTCCTGGTTTGTAATATCCAGAGTTTTCTATCCTGAATTGTGAATTCAAGATCCTGCATGTCACGATAATGATTTTCCAATTTAGTTTCGATCTTGCAAAGTTCTTTGTAAAGATTAGGCATTGTTTCTTCCAGGGAAGGAAATTTATTTTTTCGATCTGCTTCGGAAACTTTAGCGAGTTCTGCCCATCTGCGTGAACCTTCCAGGGTGATCTGTTGTGGGGTTCTGATACCTGCAACTACATCTTCACCCTGAGCATCGATCAGGTATTCTCCGTTAAAAATATCTTCACCTGTAGCAGCATCCCGCGTGAAGGCAACACCGGTGGCGGAGTTTAAGCCCATGTTTCCATAAACCATTGCCTGAACGTTAACAGCAGTACCCCATTCTTCCGGAATGCTATTTATTTTTCGATAATAGATCGCTCTTTCTGTATTCCAGCTATCGAAAACGGCAAAAACCGCACCCCATAGTTGGGTCCATGGATCTTCAGGAAAATCATGCCCGGTGGTGTTCTTGATCGCTATTTTAAATCTTTTAACCAGATCTTTAAGATCATCCGAACTTAAGTCGGTATCATTGATAATACCTTTCTGCTTTTTCACTTTATCGATGATCACTTCGAAAGGATCGTGTTCTTCTTTGGATGCAGGTTTCATTCCCAAAACTACATCACCATACATTTGAACAAAACGGCGGTATGAATCCCATGCAAAACGATCATTACCAGATTTTTTTGCCAATCCTTCCACTGCTTTGTCGTTCAAGCCAAGGTTAAGAACTGTATCCATCATTCCCGGCATGGAAACTCTGGCACCTGAACGAACAGAAACAAGACAGGGATTTTCTTTATCGCCAAATTTCGTCCCCATTATTTTTTCAATATTCTCGATTCCAGTTGCAACTTCACTTTTTAATAATTCCTTTAATTTGTTTTTTCCAAACTCGTTATATGCTGTACAGACTTCTGTAGTGATAGTAAAACCAGGAGGAACAGGAACTCCAACAAGATTCATCTCTGCCAGGTTTGCACCCTTTCCACCAAGAAGGTTTTTCATTTCTGTTTTTCCTTCAGCTTTACCATCTCCAAACAAGTAAACTCTTTTTTTACACATTTTATATCTCCTTAATTTATTCTACTTAAAAGAATTATGAATACGATAAGAGACAATAATTCTATGAGCTAAATCCTTCTAATTCCAAATATCTGTCAACCAAAATAGTAATTTCTTCAGCATTGGTAAATATTACAAAATCTAAGTGGACAAATTACAATAAAAAATAATATTGTTTAACAAATGGAGGTTAATCAGATTATAATAAACAGAAGAAACAATGTTTAATTTGTTTATTAAAAAAGTATCCGGGAGGAAATTTGATAGCAGTTTATATCGATAGTGGTCTGCAACGGTTCAATAAAAAGATTCGATATACCTGTAATTTCCTTTTTAAAACTTTGGGTTATGAGTTCAAATTCATTTCCCGTATCGAGCAACTTCTTGATAATGATATACTGTTCTTTTATGGATTAATAGAACCTACTGCAAAAGAATCGTATATTCTGGCTATAAATAAGATAATGTTTTTTATACCAGCGGAAACAGATCTTCTGGAACCAGGAAGATTGAGCCTGCAGGATGTTAAAGATTATACGCGTGAAACAAAACTTATCCAGAAAATCCCCATTATATCGAAAAATGAAATTAAAGTACCTTTACAATATTCAAAACAGAAAGATCTATTCTATGGAATTTTTAAATTTGATCTTATAGGCAATTTATTCTTCAGTCTTTCTGGTTACGATGAATTAAAATGCGAAGAAAAAGATAAGCATAACCGAGTTCCAGATATGGAAATATCTTTTTTGAAATTCCAATTTACACCCTATGTTAATGTTTTGTTATGGCTTGTAGATAATTGCATTGGAGATGCAATAAGCGAAATGGATAACTACTTTATTATAAAGAAAGAACTTTGGCCAGGAGCGGAATCGTTGGCAGTATCCTTCTCTCATAATATTAATAAGCTGCGAAAATGGAATTTTACATCTATATTTAAAAGTTCATTTGAAGATATTATAGTGATTTATAAAATAGAATATTTTATAAATAATTTCATAAGCAAACTGAAGTATATTCTTACGAATATCGAAGAATACTGGACTTTTGATGTTATTGAGGAATTAGAAAACCATCACCAGATTAGAAGTACAATGTTCTGGGGAACAGAATCATATACGAATTATGATATTGATTATGATATCAAAGATAATGAGGTTTACAAGGAATTGATAAGCAATTTTAACAAGGGAAACGAAATTGCGTTATTAGCTTCTTATAATTCTTCCAGAAGCGATATCCTGGAAAGACAGAAAGATAAAATATTACGTCTTGTAGATATAGAGAAACTTGGTATTCGTCATAATCATCACAGGTATGATATGGAAATTACTGCTGAATTCCATAAAAAGAATGGTTTTATGTATGATTCATCCAGAGGTTTTTTGCATAGGAACGGCTTTAAATACGGGATAGGTTTTCCATACTATTTGCATTCCGAAAGTACATCAGGTTCTAACAATAACATATGCTTGGAAATTCCCAGAATATTTACCGATTCTACTTTAAAATTATCAAAAACAAAACTTGTTTCTTTCGAAAGAACACAAGCAATTATTGATGAATTACTACTGTCAGTTACGTCTGTTAACGGTTTATTAACCTTTAATTTCTCGAGTTCCAATTTTGCGGATATTCCTTATAATAAAGAATTATTTTCTTATATTCTTGACGAAATGAAGCCCAAGAATGTGTTTGCAGCAACATTTATGGAAATTGCAGAATGGTGGAAAAAACGTGAAAGCATTGAAATCACAGAAATGGAAAACGGTGTATCAGTGTATTTTCCTGATAAAATAGGAAAGTTTTCCCTTTCGCTTATGGGTAAATATGAAATGACTAAAACTGTGGAAGTTGATTCAAAAATAGAGGGTTCGATGCTTGTGTTTACCAATGTTCTGCCCAATACAAAAGTAGATATTACACTCAGGAAAACGGAAAAAAAAGAGAGTCCTGAAGGATTTGTTTCTTGAAAAATCTATTGATGTTCGCCTATTTTTATCCTCCTTTGGGAGGACCAGGAGTTCAGCGTCCTGTTAAACTTATTAAATATTTGGATCGGAATAATTGGAAAACCGATGTGATCACTGTAAAGGATATTATGTTCCATTCCAGCGATGATCAACTTGCTGCGGAAGATATGGCAGAAAAAGTGATTAGAACTGGGTCACTCGATCTAATGTCGTTTCTGGGGAAAATGAAAAAAGGATCAGATAGATCAAAAGTATATTTTGGTACTCCCGAAAAGTATAAAAAAGTCATTAGAAACCTTTTCCCGATAGATGATAAAATTGGCTGGTTGCCTTATGCAAAAAAAGCTGGTCGACAACTGCTGAAAACAAAAAGATATAATGCCATTATGGCTACGATAGGTCCGTATACCAGCGGGTTGGCTGCATACAAATTAAGCAGGCAATACAAAATTCCACTGATTATAGATTACAGGGATCATTGGACGATGAATCCTTATATTAAGTTCATCACGCCATTTCATAAAAGGATTTCAGAAAATTGGGAAAAAAGAATTTTAAAACATGCATCGGTTATTACTACGGTAAGCAAAACCATGAAATCTGATTTGCTGCAAAAGTTTGGTTCTCAGCTTTTATCAAAGATCAAGGTGATGTACAACGGTTGGGATGAAGAAGATTTCAGCGACGTTCCTGTAAGAGAAAAGACAAAAAAAATAATTATCCGATATATTGGAAACTTCTACGGACATCGCACACCTAAATTTTTCATTCAAGCGTTAGAAAATTTGAAATATAATGGTAGTTTACCAGAAGATATTCAGATAGATTTTATTGGAAATTATTATCATGATACAGCGGATATTTTAAAAAACACAAAAATATCAGAAAACATAAATATCATTCCTCAAGTAAATCATAAAAAATCTAATGAATTATTAATGAATTGTGATGGTCTTCTATTATTTGTTGCAACCCACAAAGGTAAAGGTGTTCTTACTGGTAAGTTATTTGAATACCTGCGAAGCGGAAAAGAGATACTGGCTATGATACCTCCTGATGGGGAAGCAGCAGAAATCTTAAAACATTACAATTACAGATTCATTACGTCGATGGAAAATACAAAAGAAATTGAAGAACAATTTATTGAATTCTATAAAAGTATAAAAACAAACAGGAATATTAATAATAAAATTCCTGCGGAATATAATCGAAATAATCAAACTAAAGAATTTATTTCCTTTGTGGAAGGTCGACTTTGAGAAAGATCAAACTTCTTCATATTCAGCTTTTACCTTTGCTCTCTGGTGCGCAGAATATGATGTTAAATTTGCTTAAGGGTTTGGATAATAATAAATACGAAATCTATGTTTTGTCCAAACCGGGAGGATCTTTAATTGAAGAAATAAAAAATAATAACTTTCATCATATTCCTTTAAATTCTTTACGAAGGAATTTATCCTTTTGGGATATTATTGCTTTCATCGGTTTGATCAGGATTTTCAGGAAGTACGGGTTTGATATTGTTCATACTCATTCGTCTAAAACGGGTTTTTTAGGTAGAATTGCAGGTCGATTTGCCAGAGTACCAAAAATAATTCATACAGTTCATGGCTTTCCGTTTCATCAATTCCAACCACGATACGTTCAAAAATTCTATCAGATGATGGAACACCTTGCTTCACGGTTTTGTGATAAAGTAGTTTTTGTAAATAATAGCGAACGAGAACTGACAATAGCAAAAAAAATTGTTTCTCCCAATAAAGCTCTAACAATTTATAATGGCATAGAAATTCCGGATATTAAAAAACTAAAATCAACCAAGAAGACGGACAATTTTGTGATTGGAAGCGTACTTCGATTCTGGAAGCAGAAGAATGTGATAAATACGGTGAAAGTGGCAATAAAAGTATGTCAGGTAAATAGTAAAATCAACTTTGTTTTTATTGGAGATGGAGAACATTTCGATATTTGTAAGCAGATGATAAAAGAAGCGGAATTGGATAAGAGAATATTGCTTCCCGGTTGGCAGAACAATATATTGGATTGGCTCATCGGCTTTGATGTGTTTCTTCTTTTTTCCAAATGGGAAGGATTACCTATCTCGATTTTAGAGGCAATGTCAGTTGGTTTACCCATAGTTGCATCTGATATTAAAGGAAATAATGAACTGGTTAATAGCAGGAATGGATACCTGATTCCTGTGAATGATATTGACAAGTTAACTAAAGTTTTATTTAGTCTTCCTGATAAAAAGAATGTATTGATTAAATTGGGTGATGAATCCTTGAAAATTATAAAAGAAAAATTTAATATTCACAACTTTATTAGTGGATATGAAGAAATTTATGAGTTATGAGTAATAGATTAAAAAAAGTAATCTTGGTAATTGGTGATATAATAGTTCTTTATTGCACACTATATCTTACCTTATTAGTGCGTTATACTCAAATACCAAGTTTGAAATTGTGGATGGATCATTTCTATCCCTTTTCTATTATTATAGTAATATGGATTATAATATTTTACATTTCGGAACTTTATAATTTAAGTTATGCAATCAGTAATTGGCATTTCTTCAGGTTATCACTACGAAGTTTTATTGCTGGTGGAGTGATTTCATCACTATTCTTTTATCTTGTGCCAGGTATTAAAATAGCTCCCAAAACAAATCTATTAGTATTTGTCATAATGTTCACTTTTTTGTTTTTTCTGTGGAGACATTTTTTCAACTGGTCGTTGAAATCATATTTGCCAAAAGATATATTGGGAATTATTGGATATAATAATCAGGTTGAGAATCTGATAACAGAACTGATACAGAAACCACATCTGGGATTTAATATTTCTTTTATTATAATACACACAAGAGAGGGAAAAGATTCTTTAAAGAAAAATAAAAACAATATCCCAATCTACTATGATGTGAATGAATTAAAGAATCTAATTATTAAGTACAAAGCATCCACTTTGATTTTAGCTAGTGATCCTGTGAAATCAAAACATCTCAGCTCGATTCTTTTTGATTGTTTGCCATTAAAACTTAACTATATAAATTTATCGCGTTTTTATGAGGATATAACAGGAAAAATACCTGTAGATATTATTAATAAAGTATGGTTTTTAGAAAATTTAAGCGAAGGTAATAAAAATATATATGACTTTACAAAACGAATCTTTGAAATTATATTATCTTCAATTATCTTACTTGTCACTTTTCCATTCTGGATCATAATTAGCTTGATTATAAAACTGGAAAGTAAGGGAAGTATTTTTTTTAAACAGTTGAGGATTGGTCAAAACGACAGCCAATTTGTGATGATAAAATTCCGGACTATGTACACAAATGGTAATGATTATTCACCTACAGAAGAAAACGATAGCAGGATTACAAGCTTTGGATCTTTTCTTAGAAAATCCAGGATAGATGAATTGCCTCAGATAATTAACGTTTTAAAAGGAGAAATGAGTTTCGTGGGACCACGTCCCGAACGATCTGAACTGGCTACTGAACTAGAGAAAAGGATACCATTTTATAATGAAAGAATGCTTGTTAAACCTGGAATTACAGGATGGGATCAAATCTCAAGTGAGTATCACTCACCATCCTATGAGGACAGTTTAAAAAAACTACAATATGATCTGTTCTATATTAAAAACCGTTCAGTTTATCTGGATATTTCCATAATTCTTAAAACGATAAGCACCGTACTCACCAAATCGGGCAGGTGATAAAAATTCAAATGATGGAGTATTTATGAAAAAAGTTTTATTATGTCTTGTTACGATACTAATAACATGGAATATATTTGCACTTAAAAACTGGCAGATTCATACAAACTCTACTCATATCTATGAAATTGAACAAGTTAATTCAAAGATATATATTGCCAGTTGGGGCGGATTGGAAGTGTATAATCTTAACACGAATAAATTTGAAAAGAAATACACTACGATCGATGGATTATCTAAAAACGATATTCGAGCTCTGGATTATTATACTGAAAGAGAAGAATTTTTGTTTGGAACCTACGGTGGTGGAGTTAACCGGGTGGTAGATGGTGAATTCCAGATGCCCATAAACGAGATTATCGGTCTGGCTTCGGACTATGTTAATAAAATCGTTCATCAGGATTCACTGATATTTATTGCTACGAAAAATGGATTGAGCGTATTTGTAAACAATCCCACTTTTCCATTTCCATTTCTTGTTGATAACTATAACGTAGAAAATGGTTTAAGTGCAAATAATATTACATCTCTTCAAATTGCAGACAATGAGTATCTCTATTGTGGTAGTGAATTCGGCTTGGATTATGTACACATAGATTCTATCGGATTTATTTATTCCTGGCACCATTTAAATACAGAGAATTCAATTCTACCAAGCAATAATATTTCTTCAATTTCCATAAAAGAAAATAAAGTTGCTATTGCTACTGATAACGGAGTTCTCACATCTTCAGATTTAAATGATCCGGAACAAAGCCAGTTATATTGTGAAGGTTTAGCAGTATTTCCAGTTTTTTTGGATAGTAATAATAATCTATGGCTGAGTTATGGTGTATGGGATTCTGATTTACTGGTAATTCAGGATACTATGGATATTGCCGTAACCAGGATATCTGAAGAAGAAAATGTAACTAACTGGCTTATTGATGGAGCAGGTTTAATTACATCCAACATAATAGATTTTGAAGAAATTGACAACCAGATCTGTGCGATAACCTGGGGAGAAGGGTTATTAATATTTAATTCTGATAATTGGGAAACTCAAATAAAACCTGATTGTATTATAGCTAATGTAGTAACTGATATGAAATTAGATAATAACCATAAGCTCTGGATTAGTAATGGACATATTGGTGGAGGTATGATCAGTAAAGGAACTCGTGGGGTTTCCGGATTCGATGGAGAAAACTGGACAAACTACTCAGCAAAGAGCAGTCATTTATCAAGTGATAATATATTCACAATTGGAGTAGATTCCAATAACAGGAAATGGTTTGGTGCATGGTCAGGTGAAGGGATTTTAGGCTGGTCAAGAGGTATCAGTGTGCTGGATGATAGCACACCTGAAGCCCCCATTTGGCAAACCATTACATCATATTCACATGGAATTTATACTAACACAATAGCCAGTTTAGAAAAAGATAGTTATGATAGAATGTGGGTTACATCATATGATGGGGGAGTGAATATTTTAAATTCGGAAGAAGAATTAATCCATCAGTTCCAGATTCCATTAATAGAAAATCAAAAAATTCTTATGCCATTCTTTGCAAAAGATAAGATTTATTTTGGTTCCTATTATAATGGAATTAGCATTTGGGATGATAATTCTTTAAGTTCTGGAATTTTTCCTATATCAAGTGGCAGTCATTGGACACAACCTCCTTTTACCGAATTGAAAGATAAAGAAATTCATGCAATAGCTTCTAGAGAAATTTATAGTAATGAAGAGATCTGGTTTGCCTCAGATTACGGACTATTTCTTTATGAAGGTGGAAGTTGGTTCCAATATGGCACGAACATCAAGAAGAAAGTATGGCAGGATAACAGCTGGTTTTGGAGCGATGGTATTCCTGATCCGGAATACTGGTATTACGAAGGACAAGAAAGATTATACGGCTCAATTCCAACGTATCCCACAGCGCTATTTGTGGATCCATTCGGGCTTATCTGGATCGGAACCAGAGATGCAGGTATCACCATATTTAACAAAGAAAGAGATATATTCACCAACTTAACAATAGAAAATACTTCTCTGATCTCGAATAATATCACTGCCTTTGCTTATGAATCTCTTACAGGCACTTTATATATTGGCACCAGTGATGGGTTAAACTCTGTTGAAATTGGAATTTCTGCTGAATCCAACACAGAAACAAAACTGTACGATACAATAGTTTATCCAAACCCTTTCTATCCCGACAATGGTGAAATTCTTCGTATTGAAAATGAATCCAGTGTAACAATGCCGAAGGGTAATACTATATGTAAAATTTACGATCTAAGTGGTGAATTGGTATTGAAACTGGAAAAAGATATTTATGAACAGTTCAGTTGGGATGGTAATAATAAAGTTGGTAAGAAATGTTCTTCTGGAATATATTTCTATATTGTCTCTGCATCTGATGGGCAAGTTTCTAAAGGAAAAATAATTCTTGTACGTTAGAATAAAATGAAGAAAAAACTCCTGTTTGTTTCTGCTTATAATTCATCATTTGTTAAAAATGATCTGGAAATTCTGAAAAAACATTACATAGTAATAATTCCTAATCTGGTTGGGAAAAAGAAAAGTTTTTATGATTTGTTGTATTCCTTTTTCTCTATTTTATGGGGAGTGTTAAGATCAGATATTGTCTTTTGCTGGTTTGCAGATTTCAAAGCATATCTGACCGTCTCTTTTGCAAATTTATTAGGTAAAAAGTCTTTTGTAATTGTTGGTGGCTATGAGGTAGCGAATCTACCGAAAATTAACTATGGTGGATTGCTAAATAAAAATAATCTAAAAAGACTCAAGTATACATTATTGAAAGCAACCAAAGTGTTTGCTGTTTCCGAATTCAGTAAAATAGAAATAACAGATGTGATCTTAGGTATTGATATTAAAGTTCTTCATCATGGATTAGACCTTAGTGAAAATAAATTACAAAAAGAAAATATAGTAGTAACAATTGGTAATGCTGTAAAAGACATTTACAAACTAAAAGGGTTGGAAATTTATGTAAATGTATCTTTGAAATTTCCTGAATTTACATTTATTATTATCGGGAAATATGATGATGAAATTAAGCGAAAAATAATGAAGATAAATTCGAAAATCACCTTTACAGGTCAGATTTCTCAAGATGAAGTTTATACATGGTTGAAAAAGGCAAAAATGTATTGTCAACTATCAATGCGTGAATCTTTTGGTTTCGCATTACTGGAAGCAATGAGCTTTGGATGTATTCCTGTTGTAACAAACTGTGGTGCTCTTCCTGAAGTTGTAGGAGAAACCGGTTTCATAGTTTCATGTGATGATGTTGAAGAAACAGTAAATGCAATTAGAATTGCTATGAATTCTGATAATGGCTCTGAAGCAAGAAAGAGAGTTAAAGATAATTTCTCACTGCAAAAGAGGGAATTGCTTCTGCTCAAAGAAATGAAGAGAACAGATGAGACTTAAACTTGGTATTTGGGGAATTCAACCCGGATATGAAATAATCCTGGAACAGATTGGTGTCCCGTATGAAAATGTCTCTGAAAATACCAATATAACTTTGGAGAATTACTCTGTAATTATTATTTCGGAAATTATTCAAGAGTCTGATAAACAGGTTATTTTAGAATACATGAATACCGGTGGTTCTGTATTACTAAACGCCAGATGCTGGGCAAATTTATATGGGAAGAAACTTAAACAGAAGAAAGTTCGATTCCTTATCTCAGATAACAATTCAATTTATTCCTCGTTAGGATTAGTTGATATCTATACAAAGATTTCATATGTCAATTCTAAAGAATTAGGGATTCTTGATGAAGGATTGGGAATATATCATACGAAAATAGGGAAGGGTTTTGTTTTAATATTTCCTTTTGATATTAATTCACTTATTTTGGATACTAGGTCAATTAGAAAAAGATTTTATTCTGAAAGAAAAGAACTACCATCGGAAATTGTAGCCAGGGTTTCCAAAGGAAAGCTGCGAGAACTAGTGCGAATATCTTTGGGAAGCCTCCATCACAAAAGAGGACTGCCTTTTGTGCATAAATGGTATTTTCCAGATAGCAGTGAGAATGTATTCATCTTTAGGTTGGATACAGATTTCTGTTCTTCCCATCAAGCAAATAATATGGTTGGAATATGTAGGAAAAATAACATTTCAGCTACCTGGTTTTTAGATACAACATCTGAAGAACGTCTGCATAATTATGCAGAAATGAAAGATCAGGAATTAGCTTTGCATTGCGACAGACACCTTGTTTTTAGTGATTATAAAAATAATAAAAAGAATCTGGAAATTGGCAGAGATAAACTAAATGCTACCGGAATTGAAATGAATGGTTTTGCAGCTCCTTTTGGTGATTGGAATCCTGAACTGGCAAAAGTACTGGATGATTTAAATTTGGAATATTCTTCTGAATTTACTTTAGACTATGATGATCTGCCCTTTAATCCATTTATAAATGGAAAGTTCTCAAAAGTTCTTCAGATTCCGATCCATCCAATAAGCCTGGGTTGGCTTCGTAGATCTCATTTTTCACCAAAAGAAATGCTGAATTATTACTTAAAATTAATTGATGAGAAATTGTATTTGTATGAACCTACAATCATTTATCATCATCCTCACCATGAATATTTGAATATTCTTGATAAGGTATTTCAATATGTGAATAAAATAAAAGTAAAAAAACTAACAATGAATGAATATGCAAAATGGTGGAAAATGAGAACCAACACTCAACCTGACCTCTATTTTGAAGATAATAGGTTGAGATCGAATATAGAGAGTAATGATATTTCCTTACGAATCACGTTGGAAGAAGGATCTATAATAACAAAGTTTAACAAAATGATAGACTTGGCAAACCTTAGGTTTATCAAACAGAAAAAAGTTGAGCATCAACACGATTTAAAAAGGCTTCGGAAATGGTGCTGGCGAGATATTTTGTATAATTATGAATCGATAAGAGGGAAAAAGAAAAAATGAGAGTATTTTTTGCAAGTTATCAATCGATTATGTTGAACAAAGGTGGCCCGACTTATGTAGTTTTAAATCTTGAAAAAGAGTTAACAAAACTTAAAGTTGATGTTCGATTATTTGATATGTGGAATAAGAGTAATGAATTTAGTAAAAATGAGTTGTTACATGTTTTCAATGCCAGTATTGCTACCTACTCATTCGCAAAAAATTTAATATCTTATGGTGCACAATACGTCGTAAATCCCATTTTTTACAGCAATCACCCAGCTTGGAAAATACGTATGTACCGTGCATTTGAAAAACCTGTGAGAACTATTTTCAAGCGCAGTTTTTCGGATTACTATTACACAAACTTTATATGCGAAAACGCCAAAAAAGTATTACCAAATACAAAAGCAGAAGGTGAGTTATTGAGTAAAGCAATGAGGATAAACAGTAATAATATCCAAGTTATTCATAATGGTGTGGAAGAACGATTTTTAGATGCTGATTCCACTTTGTTTGTAAAAAAATATGGTCTTAAAGATTTTGTTTTGAATGTCGGTCATATAGGTGCTTTTCGAAAAAATTCTTATAAATTGATAAAAGCGGTACAAAAGCTTGATGTTCCAACTGTTATCATAGCTGATGTTCTGGAAAATACTGAAGCTCAAAAGTGTATGGAAGAAATCAATAAATCTAACAATATAAAGTTGGTTCGATGGATAAAACATGATGATCCTTTATTGGCTTCTGCCTATGCCGCCTGTAAAACATTTGTCTTACCATCCAGATATGAAACTCCCGGTATTGTTGCGATGGAAGCTGCTCTGGCAGGTGCTAATGTAGTCAATACTCCTTACGGAGGAACAAAAGAGTATTTCGCAGACTATGCTGATTACCTTAATCCAAATTCAATTGATTCCATCGCAAATACAATTGAAAAATCTTTAAATAAAAATAAGAACGATTCTCTCAAGAACTTTATTAAAAAGAACTTTTTGTGGAGTGTGATCGCTAAACAGACACTTGAAATGTATGAAGCTACAATGGGAAAGTAACTTATGAAAAAAATTATTATTATTATCGGAACCAGACCTGAAGCAATTAAAACTGCAATTCTAGTAAAAAAAATACAGGAAGAATATAAAGAAATATTTCAATATAAATTGATTTTAACCGGGCAACATGATACAATGCTTAATCGAGTACTGGACTTCTTTAAGATAGAACCGGATTATGACCTGAAAGTAATGACGATAAATCAACAACTCAGTGAATTGACAGCAAAGATCATTACCAGTATTGATCCGATATTAAAAAGGGGAAGACCAGATATAGTTTTAGTACAAGGAGATACTACTACTGCATTTGCTGGAGCTTTAGTTTCTTTCTATAACCACATCCAAATTGGGCATATTGAAGCAGGTCTGCGAACTTTTAATAAATTTCAACCCTTTCCCGAAGAAGTAAATAGACAACTCATTACTAATTTAGCAGATTTTCATTTTGCTCCAACAGAACTAAATAAGAATAATTTATTAGCAGAAAAAGTTGAGGCAAAAACAATTCATGTTACTGGTAATACAATAGTAGATGCTTTGTTCGTGATTAAAGGTAAATATTCCGTAACTTCTAATGATAAAATTGTCCTTATTACTGCCCATCGAAGAGAAAATTTTGGTGCAGGGATCAGGAATATCTGCGATGCGATTGCCGAGTTAGCAATTAAACTACCTGATTATCAGTTCGTCTATCCAGTTCATAAGAATCCGAATATACATAATGTTGTTTATGAAAAATTAAACGGTTATAAAAATATTAAATTACAAGAACCGCTTGATTATATTAATTTCATTAAGTTAATGATGAGATGCAAGATGATAATTACAGATTCAGGTGGAGTACAAGAAGAAGCAACTACCCTTGGTATACCAACTATTGTATTACGTGAGATTACTGAAAGACCGGAAGGGATTGACTCTAATATTCTGAAAATTATTGGAACAAATAAAAAAATGATTATTGATACAACTTTAGATTTATTAAAAAGTAATAAACTATGTAATTCCAGTAATGTGTATGGTGATGGAACAGCCAGCGAAAGAATATTGAAGATACTGGCTAAAGAACTATAAATATTATGAACATCCGAATAAAGAAGGATTTTGAATTATGAGAAGATATAATGAAAAATTTAGTTTGACCTGTAATTACAAAAAAATCTAAGAAAATGTTTAAAGAAGTTTTAAAAAAATGAGAGAGTATTTTCGTAAGACGTTAGATTACGCTACTGGGAATGTTATTCAGAAAATAATTCTGTTATTTCTTCTTCCTGTATTTTCACATTTCATGATCCCAGAGGAATATGCAGTTTATACAAACCTGTTGATATTCATATCTTATGCCAGCCTGATCTATCTACTCGGATTCCAACAGGCTCTCTTTTCATATTTTTATCATGAAAAAACACCCGATTATCAATATACATTAATTAATACAGTATACATAACCTTATCGACCTTTGGCTTATTTTTATCGATATTGATAATTCTCTTTCGTCGTGAATTATCATTGTTAATAGTACTTAATGAACAATATAGCTATATCTTTATCTTACTGGGGATCATAATATTCTTTGATGTTATTTTTGCAATCACAATGAGCATTCTGAACATGATGGAAAGCTCTCGCAAATTTGCTTTTCTTACTATCATCAAACATTCCATATTGCTGGTTCTTATTGTAGGTGGTGCGATATTTAATAGATTTACTGTAACTTATGTTTTTCAGTACCTACTTGTCTCATCTGTTATTTCTGCTTTGTTGGCGATACTGGTAATGCAAAAAATAATTAAGAATTTCAGAAGCCAGATCCAGAAAAAAATTACTTTCTCATATGACATATTACGAAACTTCTTGGGATTCGGAATTGTTATGATCCCCGGAACGTTGGCATTGATCTCTATGAGAGTTCTGGATCGATATATGCTTACTTATCTTTCACCAAACGGTTTGTATGATGCAGGAATTTATGCGATTGGATACAGGATAGGGGTGATAATCCAATTTCTTGTTTCAATTGTAAGTCTGGTTTATTTTCCCTATGCAATGCGAATTGCAGATCAATCCAATGCCAGAAAATCATACCGTAAAATATATAACTATTTTATTTTTTTCGGATGCTTGCTTGGAGTTATTGTAATCCTTTTCTCTCAAGAGATTTTCAGATTCTTTATTGATGAAGCATATTTTGAAGCTTCCAGAATTGTGTTTGTAGGGGTAATTTCCACATTCCTGCATGGTGTATTCAATATTTTAAATATTGGATTTTATATAAAAAAAATAGCTTCAAAAATTGCAATTGCGGTAATCTGTGGTGCATTACTCAATATTTTTTTGAATTATCTGCTTATTCCAAGATATGGAATTTATGGAGCAGGAGTAACTTCCATATTGGCTTATATTTTTATCGTTATTTTTAGCTATTTCAAATCCAGGAAAGTATTCAAGGTCGATTATAATCTTTCTTATGTATTAATTGCATTAATGATCTTGTTATGTTTAGCTTTTTTGAATTTCTTAATTCCGATTAAATTTAGTTATTTTGTTATTAAAATCATGTTTATAGTCATTCTTGGATTAGTAAGCATTTTGTTAAAAAAACAAGATATTATCGAACAATATCACATCTTAAAATCAGGAAAGTGAGTATTAATGAGAAAGTTTGAATTGATAATATTAATCATTTTAATTTTACTATTCATAGGAGTTTTTTTTATCAGATTTCACAATATCGAAGCAGACACCGATATATCAATTTGCCTTAGAGGTGATTCATTTATTACCGATGAAGGTTGGAAGTCAGGAAATGCTATTAATAAATATCTAACTGGTAACTGGATTTGTGATGAGTTGAATGATATTTTCATCTGGCCGATTATCCCACTGTTCCAATATCTATCTTTTAAACATTCGGGATTATCATCATTAACAGCAGCCAGGATGCCTTCATTGATCTTCAGTTGTATAATTGTCCTAATGCTTCTGTGGATCATAATTAGAAGAACCATGGATTGGAAAAGTAAGATTATATCAATAATATTATTCCTGTTTCTCATCAGCACTAATTACTATTATTTTGTTTTCAGTCGTCTAGCATTTCTGGAAATTCCCATGATGGCTTTTGGAATAGCAGCATTAATATTTTTTCTAAAAGGTTTAGAGTCTCAGAAAAAGTGGTTATCCTGGGTATATATTCTTACATGCGGTGTATTATTAGGAATTTCAGTTCTTGCTAAAACCAACGGATTAATATTTGCATTAACAATATTCCTTTATTTTATATTCAATTGGATTATTGAAAAAAGAAAACCGAAAATTCAGTTATATATAGTAATATTTCCGATAGCTGCGATATTGATCATTGGAATTCCATTAATTATCAAGAAGAGTATAGATCCAGCAACATCGATCCCAACAAAATATGTTTTTAATTCAAATATTTTCTTCTTAAAGGGTTTTTTACCTACCACTTTTATTAAGAATTATCTTCGTTTATTTACTAATCCTTTGATTTTGAATAATATTGGTCTTTTCCTGCTTTCAATTTTTAGTATGTTAATTGTATTCAGTGATTATCTTGTGACAAAAAGGATTTCTAATTTAAATAAGATATTTTTTGCTTTTTTCTTATCATCATTCTTGGTGTTAGGATTTTTTATAGCACAAGCTTCACGATATTTTATAATCCTTCTTGTTCCTATGATATTTTTTGTTGCAACCTTACCGATTAATTTCCTAAATTTCATCAATAAGAATTTTAAAAACATACATCGAGTTCCTTTGATTAAGCATTCGGGCTTCATTATCATTTCTTTTGTTGTATTAGCAAATGTATGGAATATATGGAAACTGGAAGATTATATAAAAAATTATAATTATTCTTATGTTTCAGCAGCGCGGGATATACAGAAAAAGGTAATTGCTAAAATACCGGGAATTGATAATGACATAGTACTTTATGGAGATATTTCAAGTTCGATAGCTTTGATTACAGGTATGAAGTTTTCATATAAAATACCTGATAAAATACAATCTGATATTTATATTGTTTCTGGAAAAGAATTGAATGCGGATAAGCTTATATTAGTTAAGGAATACAACGTTTTTAATCACTTATGTAGCGGAAAGATTTTACGTCTTTATAAGAAAAGTGTGGAAACCAAAAAAGGTTATAATGCAGAAATTAATTAGTAGTACTCTATCTCAAGTTATTCTAGACAATAATCTTGATGATAGCATTAAAGAATTTGATAAAAAAGTATTTATAATTGATAAAAATGTATATAACCTTTTCAAAAAGAAACTGGATTTTTTAAAACAAAATTCACCTGTTTATCTTTTTGAAGCAAAAGAGAACAATAAAACACTTACGGAAACAGAAAAGATATATGCCTTTTTTATTAAAAACAATGTAACTAGAAACACAATTATCGTTGGAATAGGTGGTGGAATCATAACCGATATTGCTGCTTTCGCAGCTTCCACGTTTAAGCGCGGTTGCAGATTGCAGCTTATTCCAACTACTTTTCTTGGCATGATCGATGCTGCTGTTGGAGGGAAAACAGCTATTAACTTCAATGGAATTAAAAACAATATTGGCACATTCTATCCTGCAGAAAAAGTGATAATTAACACACAGTTTCTTGATACACTTCCCAAAAAAGAAATGCAGAATGGTTGGGCAGAATGCATCAAAATAGCTTTAATTAGGCCATCAAATTTGTATGCAATTTTGATTTCAAAAAATTGGAAAATCAAATCTGAAATTCTGAAATTAGCAATTGATTTGAAACTATTGATCTGTGAAAAAGATCTGAATGATAAAAATGAACGAAAATTATTGAATCTTGGCCATACTTTTGGGCATGTACTGGAATCGATATCAGATTATCAAATATCACATGGGGAAGCGGTTGCAATTGGTATCCGGGTTGCAGCATATATCAGCAATAAACTAGAGTATCTTAATAAGCACGATCTTGAAAAGATCAATAGCCTACTCGATCTTTATAATTTACCGACACGGATTTCTGCAAGTTATATAAATAAACTGAAGAAACATGGTTTGAATATTTTAATTAGAGATAAAAAAGTGACTTCGAAATTGAATGTAATTCTTTTCGAAGGATTTCAGAAAGCGTTTATAAAGCAGGTCGATAAACCGAAGGAAATATTTGAATTGTTTATTCAATATCTTTCAAAAGTAAGTTGAGATTCTATTAATTTTATTACTTATAGATCAATTCAACAATCTGCTCGAGATGTTTCGCATCGATCTCATCGAAAGAATCGAGTGTTTTGCTGTCTACATCCAGAACTGCTACTACATCACCTGATTTGTCTTTTACGGGAATAATGATCTCCGATTTTGAACGGTTATCACATGCAATATGTCCGGGAAATGTATTCACATCGGGAACAATAACCGTTTTCCCTTTATCTATCGCTGCCCAGCAAACACCTGTATATTCAGGAAGAACTAAACAAGCAACGCTTCCCTGGTAACAGCAGATTATTAGTTCATCTTTGATAAGGCGATAAAATCCTGTCCAGAAAAAGTAATCGAATTTATGATGCAGAACAGCCGTGATTGTGCTCATTCGAGCAAGAGGGTCTTCTGATTTAATGATTAATTCTTCAATTTGTTTTGTGACTCTTTTGTATCTTTCTTCTTTTTTATCTGTGTTCATGATTTATCCATTCATTTTAAATCATTTTAATAAAAAAGATTTAATCAATTCAGAGTCAACAGAAATTTCAGTTTAGAAAAGGAAGTTATTTAAAAAACAACGACCGCAAGATGATTTTCTCGCGGTCGTTTCAATTTGATAACAATACTTTTATTCTAAAACAAAAATGTTCTTTTTAGCACAAATATCTTTAAGTTGTTGAGGCCAGACAGTAACGCTGACTTCACCAAGATGAGCTTTCCTGAGAAAGTACATATAGGTTCTGGATTGACCAATACCACCACCAATGCTGAGAGGAATTTCGTCATTAAGAATTGCCTGGTGATACGGCAGTTTCAGGAAATCCATTTGACCGGTAATCTCAAGCTGTTGTTTAAGAGTATCTTTGGTCACGCGAATTCCCATTGAAGTAAGTTCATGACGACGCTTGGTAACAGGATTCCAGACCAGGATATCTCCGTTAAGTCCGTGTGTTGGTTTTCCATCTTCAGAGGTTGTTTCAGTTACCCAATCATCGTAATCAGCAGCTCTCATTTCGTGCGGATAACCATCTTTGAGTACCCAACCAATCCCAATGATGAAAACAGCTGGATATTTCTTTATTATCTCAGTTTCACGCATTTTACGTGGAAGATCAGGATACATTTCAAGAATTTCTTCGGCATGAATGAATTTAAGTTCTTCCGGAAAATCCGGGTATCTGCTATCTTTTAACTGAGGGAAAAGTTCTTGAGCATGTCTTCCTGCTCCCAATAAAACTTTCCAGATTTTTTTAACAACTTCCTTAAGGAATTCAAGGTTTCTATCATCAGCAGTCATAACTCTTTCCCAATCCCACTGATCCACATAAGATGAGTGATCATGATCTAAAAAATAGTCTTTCCTGACAGCTTTCATATCAGTGTTGATGCCCTCTCCCACTTTACAGCCAAATTGTTTGAGAGCAGCACGTTTCCATTTTGTGGCTGCCTGTACTACTTGTGCCTGAATTGGTTTGTCAAGTCCAAGTCCGCAAGGAAATCCTACAGGGGATCTGGAGCCATCCCTGTCAAGATAGTCGTTTACTCCACTATTAACATCAACGATAAGTGGAACCTGAACCATTATCAAGTTGAGTTCTTTACAAAGATTTTCCTCAATGTACTTCTTCATTTCAAATAAAGCAATCATTGTCTCACTTGGGGTCAGTAAAGATTTGTAATCTGAGGGAAGTATTTTTTCCACTTCTTCATAAGTACTGATTCCCGGTCCTGCCAAGTCAGCTGTTTTGTCTAACATTTGTTTATTCCTCCTTTTTTAGTAAAAATTTAAAGCCAAGCAAAATTATTTCTTTTTCCTGTCAACAGAAAGAAATGGCAAATCGGCATGCTTGAAATGAATGTTCAGCCACGAAGGACACAAAGCAACACGAAGATGAATTCAGACAACTTTAATACGAGAGAGATATTGTTTAAAAAACCCATTTCAAGTATCCTTCAAATCGCTCAAATCCTCGTTCATTTCGACTGATCGATACACCGGGTGTAATATTTTTCCCAGTCTGGGTAAGGTTTAGTTCATAGCTATTTATATTTCCATTCTCAGAAAATATAGCTGTTGAATATACCTGGACAGATTCAACTTCGCTAAGCGATACATCGAAAACACCTATCAGACCAAAAAGGTTGCAGTCTTCTTCACACATAATGCTGAATTCACTTCCCAATCTGTGAACACCATTATAATACAATCCGATATTTAAAGTATTTACTTCTTTTACAGGCATATCCCACTCTATATTGAACAAAGGTGTCCAGAGAAATGATGGATGAAAAATAAGGTTGAATAAACACTCTTTTTCGTGTGAGATATTGTATTGCCATGAATATTTTTTTGACCGATATGAAACACCGAAATCTCCCTTAAATACATTATCAAAAGTTGTTCTGTCAGATAATCGCCACTTCCCAAACCGGTAAATACCATTATAATTAGCAGTAATATTATCTTCTTCGTTTCTGTTTACAGATAGGGAGCCATTCAATTTATTACAACTATAATATAGTGAAGTAAAAAAATTAAGATCAGAAAAATCGGTCTCATCGATTTGCAATTTCCCAAAATTCGAAGAAAAAATAAAATGCCTGGAAAGATAAATCGAATTAGATATTCCGATCTCGGTAATCTCTTTTTCATTATTAGCGCTTCCGATCCATGAAAAAGAGGTTCTCTTACCAATTCTTTTACCTGAAATATAATATTCATACTGCCGTTGAAAGCGGTTTACTGTAAAATTTCCTGCCCATTCTCTATGAGCAAAAGCAAATGCATTTGAAAGCTCATTATAAAAATCATTTTGAGAATGATGCAATCCCAGCCATCCTGTTTCAAAATCTTTTCTAAGCTCCAATTGATAACCATAATCATCCTGGAATTTTTCGAAAAAAGTTCGCAAAAAGTATTTGCTGTAGTTGAATTCTATTTCGGTAAAGTTGTGATCTTCAAAATCCCTTTCGTGAGAGAAGAAAAAGAAGTTATCTATCGCAAACTTTTGAATTGCAGGTTTTATTCCCTTCTCATATAGAAAACCTTCTTCATAATAGTTGAATTTGTAACCTGAGATTTCTCTTTCGAGCCTGAATCGTTGTGGAAGAGTAAAACTATAATCATCAGAAGAATTCCAAATATATCTATGGAGCCCTGATGCAATTCCATAAACAGAAGGGATCAGGTTTGTTCTTCCCAAAAGAGAATCTGAATATTGTAGAATATCCGTACCGACCAGATAAATAATTTCGTTTCGAAGTTGCGTTTTTTCATAGTAATTCAGATTATCCATTTCCCATGCCGGGTTAATTGAAGCGCTGAGTTGTTCCAGGACGGGAAGATCAGATCGAACTTGTTCAGTGGTGCCAATTCTATCGCTAATTATACCGGTTTGAAAGATTCCTGATTCAGATACCGAAACAATGAGCGAGAAGTTTTCCCACCGATGTTTAACTATCTTTTTATTTAAGATCATCAAACCGGGATCGGTTGGCGGATAAAGAATTACCTGTGTTTTATCATTAGTTTCCAATCCCAAATATCCAAACCAACCCCTGTCATCCAGGTTTAAAGTAAGGTCTACAGGATGATCTGATTGAAAGATCATTTCATCTTCTATGAACAGGTTCGTAGCGGAACGAATTGAGATCATTCGTATGCTGTTTTCTTTTTGAATAAAGGCAATTTGCGCATCACTGCGAATATTTATGCAAGTCCAGGCACTATCTGCCAATATGAGGATATCTTCGATGTTCTGGGTAATTGACCGGATACGACGGGCTGTAACATTTCCATTTGAAAGTATGGCCAGTTTTTCGATCTTCATTTCAGGAGCTGTTTTATCATCAGGTATGAAGAGAGTGATCAGTTTCTGCTGTGTGGAACGTGGGAAACTCACAATAGTAGTAGTATGGATTTTTTCAAATTCTTTTAAAGTATGCAAACCCTGTTTGGTTGTAAGGGAAAGCCAGCTCTCTTCAGGAGTAAGAAATTCCACTTGTAGTTCGATATCATCCTGTTCCCACAAAATATGATTCTCATCGATCTTTCTGATATTTCCCAGCCCATGCCAGGGAATGGAATAGCGGTTTCGAAATTTAGATTTTAGGTTATCGATAACAATAAAATACTTTTGTCTGGCAAACCAGATGGTTCTGGAAACTTCAGTATCTCTGTAGAAAGCTTTTACAGTACTGGAAGAAAATTGATCACTTTGGAAATATGCCAGCATTTCACTACCTAGATCATCACCCCAAACTGGATTTTGATCAGGACCAAGCCCGTTGATCAACGGGATATTATGTGACTGTGCAGAGATATACCAGTTTCTGTTTGGATCGTCAGTACCCTCATGTCCGTAACCAGCATCGATAAGAAAATTCTTTCCATAAGCAGAAAGAGTAAATGCAGCCGGTTCGATATGTTCATGATTACATAAATACGGACGTCCGGGTTCACCCAGAAAAAGTCCGTAGATATCGTTGTTACCATGATAGATCGTGATTCCTCCATCGGGATAAAATACAGCTGAACCTGTAGCTGGTTTCCTGGATTTCACTCTATCATCGAAAGCACAAAAGGTTTCAACAAAGTTTGCATTGAATCTGCTGAACCTGTTTGCATTTTTTTCAAAGAGATAGCGTAATTCTTTTCCTGAAGGAGATAATCCAACAGCGATGGGTTGATAAAGCAATTTTTCCGGATATGCATCATCAAAATCAGAAACAGTTCCATCGGGTTTTTCTAAATCGATGAGCCATCTATTCAGCCGGTTAATAACAGGATGTTCAAAAAGATTTTCATTGGTAACGTTATACAGGTAGAAGAAAAAGGGAAACATTCTGCTAACGATGAAACGAGCATAATAAGCACCTTCCCGGTAAGATCCATCTGGCAGAATAAATGCCAGTCCACTTTGTAATTCAGTTATGGCAGCCTTAAACCATTTTTCAGAATTTCGATGATCCAAAACCATAGCAACAGTAGCAACACCGCAGGAAATATCGATTATATGATTATTTTTGGGGATCCCAAATCCAATAGCCAGATCAGTAGAATTCATACTACCCGGTATGCGTGTGAAATTCTTATATATCTGATTTGTTTTGGTAGCAAGACGATCCTCTATAAAGATAATCTGATCTTCATCAAATTCAGAATAGATCATATCGTAAGCAACTGCGTAATTTTGTAATGCTTCTGCTGCCTGCATCCAGTCACCCCAGCCTACTCCGGGTTTTCCTCCTTCAGCAGTGTCAGGAGGTTTGGTTTCACTAATATTTGTAAGAGCACAGATGGCTTCATTCAGGAAATTCTCATTCTGAGTAAGAAAAAAAGCAAAAGCATTTAATTTGGCTATTTTGCTTCTGGTCAGTTCAAAAAGCAGGGGTGAATCTGCTGGGTAATTCAACGCCAATGCAGCTTCGATGATGTTATCTGCCCACTCGCTATAAGGCAGACGAAAACGACGATTCCGAATGGAATTTATTTTTTCGGGTTTAAATAACAGACTGGGATGAGTTTTGTTTGTTGGCAGGTGAATGTTATCTATTGGAACCTGGTTTACCGGTAATATTTCATCGATAGGTGTTTCCCTGTAGTTTGCTCTTAAAATTCCTATCAGGAATTCTTCACTGATTTGTTTCAGAAATGGTTTTTGTTCTGAATTCTCCGAATATAATGAGTGAACAAGCAACAACAGCAGTATGCATACAACGACTTTTCTATAATATCGCATTTGGAAATTGAGAATTTTTAATTTTAACTAAACCTCAAAAAGCACAACTCAATAGAAGTTGAAAAAATAAATTTTAACTCATCAGGAAGGCAATACCAGCACCGATCAATGCACCCACAAGGACTTCCATCTTAGTATGCCCCAGAAGTTCTCTCAGATTTTCCTCGATAAGGGAATAACCTTCTTTCTTGCGAATGTTCTCAACGATCTTGTTCAATAAAGCAGCCTGCTTTCCTGCTGCCTGGCGTATACCTGTAGCATCGTACATTACAACTATAGCAAATACAATACTGATAGCAAAAAGAGTGGAGTTTAATCCCTCTTTGAGGCCTACAGCAGTTGTTAATGAAACAACAGAGGCAGTATGTGAACTGGGCATGCTGCCCATATCGAGAAAGTAGCGGAAATTAAATTTTCTTTCCCTGATAAAACCGAATAACACTTTAAGAACTTGTGCTACTATCAGTGCTACCAGAACGATGTCCAAAATCCTATTATCAAAAATTATTCCATTATCCATTTATTTCTCCTATTAATTATATTTAACAAAGCTGGAAAATAGAGGTTAGAATGTCAAATTTAATATCTGAAATACAGCAAAATTATTTGATTAATTAATAAAACCCTTTAAACTATGACTATAAACTTATAAAATTATTTATACTTTACTAACCACTATCACCGTTACATCATCTCGCGAGAAATGTGTCTGAGAAAGGTTGTAAAGGGTTTTTGCGCATTGTTTTGGCTCTGTATGTTGGCGGAGTATGCTTTTGATTTCGCTATCGGTAGCCACATCGGTAAGCCCATCAGAACAGAGCAGGAATGTAAATTTATCTGGCAAATCAATGGTGTAGCTGTCGACCTTGGGTTCAGGTCCCAATCCAATAGCTTCTGTTATCAGGTTCTTTATACTGCTCAAGATGATCTCATCCTTGGTGATGTAACCCTGTTTGTAATACTTCCACACAACTGAATGATCTTCGGTGATCTGGACTAATTTCCCATCTGTAAAAAGATAAAGCCGGCTGTCTCCACAATTGGTAATGTAAGCTTTATTATCTTTGATCAGCAGACATACTGCAGTAGTTGACATCTGTTTGTAGTTCAGTTTATCTGCTTGAGTGATGACAGCATTGTTAATCTGGGTAAATTTATCTTGAAACCACAGTGGAAAATCGGTAATATCTTCGGAGTGATAATAATCTTCCAGCAGCATCTGGCAGCACATCCGGCTGGCGATCTCGCTTCCGTGATATCCACCCAGACCATCACATACAGCAAAAAACAAGCCTTTGCTTTGTGTGTCATGCTTTTCTTGTGGTATAGCAAAGCTATCCTGATTTTTTTTTGTTTTGGAGCCATGAACGCTTTTTGCAGAAAATAGAATATTCATTTCCCTTCCTTTATCAGGAAAAGTAATCATACATCAAGTCTGTATGATTCCGATAGCGATTATAGCGATAATAAATACAATTACCGCGATGATTATAATTACTCCGACAGCCGACATTCGCAGTACCGTACCACAATATCTACAGCGCTTGGCATGGGAACTGACCATCTTCCCGCAATTACGGCATTTGATCTGTTTTACTTTCTTTTTCAATTATATTCTAACCTTTCTAAATAAGCACAAGGCTTATAAATCTCCCCTTTGCAGCAGAGTTTTCTACATTCCCAGCATTGCTTTCTTTAGTTTTGGGAGTTCGGTTTGTTCTCCCAGCCAGATAGAGAAAACTGCTTTTTTAAATTCCAGTCCCGGAATTGTTCCTTTCATTTCGTTATTCATGTAAACAGAAGTTCCTACCTCTGGAACATAGATTATATCATAAATATCATCTTTTCTCGCATCGTCTGTGAAGTAGGAATTAAATGTCTTAATTTCTTCCTGAAGGTTGGATATATCGCTTTTACCAAATCCGGTATTCCAGGCTTCGATAAGTTTTTCGGGAGCTACAGCTTTGTATATAAAATGCATTTTCACAGCCATCGGTTCATCTGCTTCGATGATCTTATTCGCATCACTGCAACTTTCCGGGAGGTACAGAGCCCCTGCATAAACCTTTATTATCAGCTTTTTACGAAGTCCAGCTCCATTTAACAGCAGTTCATTTTCGCCTGCTTTCATTTTGTCTGGCAACACTTTCCCCCCTATTTTCAAACCCCAGGCAATAGATGTGAAAACAAAAGTCATTATTAGAATAATTAAAAATGTTTTTCTCATTTTCTTCTCCTTGTTTAGATTTTCTAACTCACAACTAAAATTTGTTTTTGACTAAATAATGGCAAGGAATTTTAAGTTTCGGCTTGACAAAATTTTATAAAATAAAGAGATAGGAATGGAATTGAAAGAAAAAATTATCTCATTTCTTATATTTAGAAGGAACTATATAAATTTTTATATTTTAAAAAACAAAACAGGAGGAAGGATGAAAATCGCAAAAATCGTATTAAGCATAGCCATATTGGGATTGGCTATAAATTCGAGTGCAAGCGTGAGGATCAATGGACTGGGGAGCTATTTTGAATATCTTATCCCGGATACTGAAACAGACATTGAATTGTTCCCATCACACCTTTGTGAGTACGACAGCAAATACGTACAGATTATTAATAACGGTTACTATCAAAATTACGACGGATTCAGTGCAGACAACATAAACTTCAGCATAATACCCCTTGCAGGAAAACTATGTTTAAAAATCAATGTGGATATCGCCAGTAATGAAAGCGAACCCCGCATCTATCTTGATGATGTTTATGGATGGTATAACGACTTAACATATTTTGATGGCTATGAATATGGAGCAAACCTGATAACTAATACATTATCTTACGAATTATCAGATAATTTTCACCTGGGATGTTTCTTTAAATATGGAATAAACTGGAAAGATAATGTTCATGATGAATTGGACAAGGATGATCCTGATTTCATTATCTATGAAGATATTGAAGATTATGATTATGATAGTGATTATCTCTCAACCGGAATTAATTTCAGGTTGGCAGCTAACTTTAAAACTGATATCACAATAATGTATTCAAAAGATGATATTGAAGCTCTCGATCAATATAAATATGATTATGAAAGGTTCAATTCTTACAACAACGTGGATTATTCTGATAGATATATACGTGAAAATTCAGAAAATATCGAATTTGAAACTGAAGATATGGGAGTTTCTGTTTTATTGGAAAGTGAAAACACCGGGTCAGTAAATCGTTTTTTCCTGGAATCCCACTATATTCAACACTCATCGGATTATACAAGGTATTATCTTACTCACAGATTGGATTATGAAGATGATGAATTGGACAGTGAGCGTAAGGATATTTCTGAAGATGATAAAATGGAAGAAATGGAAATTTATACAGTCACATTAGGGTTTGGAAAGGCTATTTCCAAAGATAAATGGGATATGTACTACGGCATTAAATTAAATGGAATGTATGGTGAAACAACGCGGGATGAATCATATTATATTTTGGATTATAGTCAATACATAGATCCTGATACTACTTACACAGATTCAACATCTACGAGCGGTGAAAATAATTTTGAGATCAAAGATTGGAAAGTGGTTCTGGAAGTTCCATTTGGAGTAAGTTATAAACTAAACAAAGCTGTTCAATTTTTAGGTGGTGTTGGTTTGAAATTGATAAGGCAGGAATTTGAATATTTCGAAAACAACGAATTCAGCAGGTGGGGAACAGACCGTTATGTAGCGTTTGGAACTACTATTTCACCGTTTGAATGTTTGAAAATAGATGTAAATTTTAGAAATGATTTCTCTAACTTTAGTGCCTGGCAGTTAGATTTGAAGTACTTATGGTGATAACTGAAAGAGCGGAGGATTCTTTCCTCCGCTTTTTTTATCTATTGGAATTGAATTCCACTATCCTTTTTTGATAATATTTTGCTTTGTCTATTAATTCTTCTTCATCGATATTTACAAGTTCACGATCTTTCATCACAACTTTTCCTGCCACGATCACATCTTTTATCTGTTCGGAACTAAGAGAGTAAACCAGTTGAGAATAGACATTATAGATTGGTTGAGCTTCGATTGAATCAGTATCAATGAGAATAATATCAGCCTTCTTGCCCGGCTTTAGAGAACCGATCTCATGTTCTTTGTTCAATGCTATTGCTCCACCCAGAGTGGCTATTTTCACCATTTTTTTAGCAGGGAGGATCGTCGGATCGTTATTCAACGCTTTCTGCAATTTAGAGGTAAGGTTCATTTCTTCTATTATACTCAAGTTGTTATTACTGGCTACTCCATCCGTTCCAATGCTTAGATTTATTCCAAGATCCAGGTAGCTTTTGAACGAATCGAATCCGGAAGCGAGTTTCAGGTTACTACTTGTATTTATTGCGATGGACGCTTTTTTCTCAGCCAGGATCTTCTGCTCATTTTCATTCAGCCATATCCCATGAGCAATAACAACAGAACTCTCAAAGAAACCAATCGAATCGAGATATTCCACAGGTCTCATTCCATTTTGTTTTAGGCAGTCTTCTACCTCCTGCCTGGTTTCCGAAAGATGAATATGCAATAGAATTCCCAGCTTTTGTGCCAGTTCTTTTGCTTTGTTCAGGTTTTCTTTTCCGCAGGTATAGATGGCATGAGGAGCTACTGCAAAATCTATAAGTTCATTGTCTTTATATTTGGCATTCATCTTTTCTATGTAGGAAAAGATCTCATTTGCATTCTGATAATTGGCAACCGGAGCATCCAGCACGCCTTCTCCCAGAACTGCCCGTATTCCGATTTTCTGTGAAGATTGCGCAGACTGGTCTCCAAAGAAATACATATCATTGAATATGGTAACACCATTCTTGATCATTTCCGCACAACCATGTAAAGTAGCATCTCTCACGAAATCCTCTGAAAGGAATCTATTCTCTGCTGGCCAGATGTGTTTTGTGAGCCATTCCATCAGTGGCAGGTCATCTGCCAGCCCTTTGAAGTAACTCATGGCAATGTGTGTATGCGCATTTACGAATCCGGGCATCACTATCTTGGTATCTGCAGAAAGTAAAATTTCAGTATCGTATTTTATTCTCAGGTCGTTTGGAATGCCGATCTCCAGGATCTTTCCATTTTGGATTGCAATACTCTTCGGTTCAGGAATTTTAGAATTATCTTCGAAATCCAGAACAAATCCGTTTTCTATTAGAATATCTATTTTCTGCATATTTTTTTCCTCATTTTAAAATGCTCGATTACATCGAACAAAATATTTCCTTTTTCAATAATTTTATAATTATGTTTCTGATAAAATTTCACAGCATTTTCACGTGCATTCAGGATGATGGTTTTTGCACCGTTTTTTGTCAATCTTCTCTCTAAAACGTTCAATATTTTGGTTCCGACTCCTTTCCCCTGAAATCCTTCTTCCACGACCATATAGCGAATTTGAGCTTCTGTTGGGGAATTAAAGTGTCCTTGTCCACAACCAATAATGGAATCATTATGAATCATCATAATGTGGATACTCTCGTTTTCCTTTTCATCTTTCTCACTCCCATGTGGTTGGTTCCAGGGTTGACGCAGAATCCTCCAGCGCAAGTCGTAATATTGCTCGAATTCTACTTTTGTATTTGGTTCTTTGATTATCATTTCAGATTTACTTTTCCCTTTCTCAAAGCAGGAGCTTTGAGTTACGTTAATATCTCAGCATATCTAGAAAGCTTTCGATTCTGAGTTTGGTTCTGGCATCGAGTTCTCCCGGTTGATCTCCTTCGATAGTAAGAAAAGGAATATCTATGTACTTTTTCAGGAGAATATTATCGATCTGACGGTGACAGAAAGATTGAGAGTAACTGATAACTGCATCCAGTTTGCGTTTTTTTATTTCTGTTTTTATATCTTCCAGTCTGTCGAAAACAGAATATGGGTAAGTGTATTTTAGATATTGTTGTGTCAGATCTTCTTCCAAATATGGCATTGCGAACTGACGCTGGATCTCGTTGAAAACTACGTTTGCACCATTTTTTAGAAGGAAGTCGTAAAGGTCAGAGATTATTGGTGGAACTCCCAGAAATCCAAATCGGAAATTGAATTTCAAAGGTTCCCGATTCTCTGCTTCCAAAACGAATTGATCCAACCTGTTCTCAAAATCGTCGGGATCACCATTGAAATCGGATGAATTAACCAACCAGAGATGATTTTCCTGTCCGGTCACTTTGCTTTCTTTATATGTTAACTTATCCAGATAAACAAGTTTTTTCCTGATCTGATCGAGTCTTTCTTTTACTTCTAGAACTTGCGAATGTTCTACTCCAAAATATTTTTCCAGTTTAGAAATTTCTCTTTCCAGTTCTTGCCTGTTTTTGTTGTAGGAAAAGGAAAATGGGATAATTTTTATTTCTTTATCTTTCAAGGTTGCCATCAAAGATTGAGTATTTGAACAATCACCTTCCACCACACCGATCACAGCATCTATATGGGAAGAAAGAACTACGCTGTACATGCCTTTTATCCAACTGCAGATATTGCGAGGATAGCCTTCAAATTCAGCATCTTCAACGTATTTTTTTGCATTTCCAGATATAAAGATATTATTCAGGTCTACCGGTTTGTGACCTGCTGCATAAATTATTTCTACTGGAAAGGAAGATGTAAAGCCTATGATCATATTAAATCCTTTATTTGTCATCAGTCGTTAGTCATTGGTCATTTGTCATTGGTTGTTTCAATATTATGAATTTGATTTTACTTTTATAGAATTTATGTAATTATTTATTTTTTTGTAAATTATTGTGATTTCATCGAATGTCTTATTTTCTAATTGTTTTGGAATAATATCTCTATAAAAAGCCTTTCTTAACCAATCTTTTGTCTCTTCTACAGAACCTCTTGCATAGTAACAAAAATGAATGTTTTCCTTATAATGATATCTACCAAAACCTTCTGCGATATTTGCCGAAATTGAATCTGTTGATTTTACTAATTGGATTCCAACGGTTTGTTGAGTAAAATAGTCGAATTGCTTACAAAACATCCAAATTTTATTTGAGAAATCCAATGCTTCTTTATAAACATTCAAATCCGTAATATCTTTCATATCATCCTCCGAGTTTTATAGAAACATAATTATTCACAATCTGTTCACCAGTGACCAATTCACCAATGACCAGTTCACCAGTTACCAGTTCACCAATAACTTTTTCCCCCGCTATCCCGATAATTCCAAATACTCATGATCCAGTTTTTCAAGTTTCAATTTCATTTCAACGATTTCACTTTTGAGTCTTTTGATCTTTTTCGTCAAAGTTTTTACTTTCTGGTGGTTTTTATAAGTGGAAGGATCATTGAATTCTTCTTCGCAGGAAATTATTTCTTCATTATGTGATTCGATCTGCTTTTGAATGCTAACGATTTCTTGATAAAGCTTTTCCAGCACAATTGGATTGGCTTTACGACTTTTTGATCTTGGTTTTTGTTTTTTGTGTTTAACAATTTTCTCCTGATCAAAAGAAAATAACATCTCCACAGAATCTTCAGTTTCAGTGATGGTTTTATGATGGAAGAACCATTTCTTGTCAGCTATTTCCTCGATGAGATATGTATCATGTGAAACGAAAACAATGGTGCCTTCATAATTGTGCAATGCTTCTTCCAGACTGGTTATCATGCTAAGATCAAGATGGTTGGTCGGTTCGTCCAATATCAGGAAGTTTGGTTTTTCATGGATGAGCTTTGCCAGGTAAAGCCGGGCTTTTTCTCCGCCACTGAGCATGGAAACTTGTTTTTCCAAGTCATCACCTGTAAAACCAAATTTTGCAAGATAGGAAAAAACATAGCCTTTTGTTTCTAACGGAACTAACTGCCAGATCGTTTCTTTAATATTCAGAGTATTATCAAGAATAAAGTGCATCTGATCATAATAGCCGATGTGCAGGCTGGCACCCTTTTTTGCGTTTCCTTTCATTGGCTCGATCTCTTCATTCAGCATACGAAGTAAAGTGGTTTTTCCGCAGCCATTTTTACCCAACACGGCAATTCTATCCTGATAATTCATTCGCAGATTTACATTACTTGCCAATATATTTCCAGGAAATCCAAAAGTGATATTTTCCAAAATGTATACGTCCTTACCACTTCGCCTGGTGGGTTTGATTTTTAAATTGATTGATTTATCCTGTCTAGGTTTGCCGATCTTTTCAATTTTATCCAACCTTTTTTCCAGTTCCTTTGCTCTGCGGTACATCACTTCACTATCTCGTGCTTTTCCCCAGATTCGGTATTGTTTAATCTGCTTGTCCATCTGTTTCAGTTTCTTCTGTTGTTTCTTGAATTCTTTTTCCTGCAGGATGGTTCTGCTTTTTGATTCTTTTTTATAAAATGAGTAATTCCCGGAATATCGATGGAACGAATGGTCTTTTATTTCAATAATTTTCGTTACTGTTTTATCCAGGAAATGACGATCGTGCGATATGATAACGTAAGGTTTTTCGATTTTTTTCAGGTAGGCTTCCAACCAGTAGATCATTTCCATATCAAGATGGTTGGTAGGTTCATCCAGAAGGATAACATCGAAAGATTGAAGCAGGAATTTTGCTAATTGAATGCGGGTTTTTTCACCACCACTGAATCGTTCAACTTTCTGTTTCCAAACAGATTGAGGGAATTTCAGACTGGTAAGCACAAGTTTCATTTCTGTACGAAAATTATAACCATCTATCTGCTCGAATTTTTGCTGCAGCTTTGAATATCTTTTCAGACTTTCCCGGGAATGATCAGCGGTGAGTTCCTGTTCTGTTGCTTCCAGTTTTGCACTGAGTTCAATATAATCCTGTCGTGATTCCAAAACGCATTCGTAAAGTGTTTGATTATCATTCAGTTCAGGCTCTTGAGTAAGATATACGATTTTTGTGTTTTTAGCAATATGTACAACACCATTTTCCGGGGACAATTTTTTGGTAATAATATTGAATAATGTGGTTTTACCGGAACCGTTTTTTCCAACTAGCCCAATTCGACTGTTTCGTTCAATCGTTAAGTTGACGTTTTTGAATATAATATTATCACCAAAACTATGCGATAGGTTTGAAATTGATATTAAACTCATTCTTACTCCGGTATCCAAAAATGAATTGTACAGTGTTATGTCAAATGTTCATTACAAAAATTACTTGTCATGAAAAATGAAATTTTAAAATCTGTCACCAGTCGGGATGTAGCGCAGCTCGGTTAGCGCGTTCGTCTGGGGGGCGAAAGGTCGGAGGTTCAAATCCTCTCATCCCGACCAGTTTTATGTAGTGCAAAAGTGTTATGTTATATGGTGTTTGTTTGAGGATAACCGATCTTTCGGGCGAAAGGTCGTCCCGATAAATCGGGGTCATCCCGACCATTAAATTGTAAGGTGAATATGCCGAATATAGATGAAATTTATAAGATACTTGAACAGGAATTTACAAAATATAAAGCACCGATTATTGATCTGATCGAAATGCAAACAAAAGATCCATTTAAGATTTTAGTTGGGACAATTCTAAGTGCCAGAACAAAAGATAGAACTACTGCTGAAGTGACCAGTCGATTATTTTCGGTCATTAATAAACCCGCAGATTTTGAAAAATACTCAATAGAAGAAATTGAAGAAATGATCTATCCTGTTGGCTTTTTCCGCAATAAAGCTAAACAGCTTAAAGAATTGTCTGAAGTATTAAAAAACAAGTTTAGCAATCAGATCCCAGATGAGATCGATGATCTTGTTCAATTACCGGGTGTTGGTAGGAAAACCGCTAATCTCGTAAGAGCTATAGCTTTTAAAAAACCTGCAATTTGTGTTGACACACACGTGCACCGTATTTCAAATCGTCTTGGTTATGTAAAAACGAAGTCTCCGCTTGAAACGGAGATGACATTGAGGGAAAAATTGCCAAAGAAATATTGGATAAATTATAATTCGTTCCTGGTGGCATTTGGTCAGAACCATTGCACACCACGTAACCCAAAATGTGACTCCTGCCCAATTTATAACGAGTGTGAAAGGGTGGGAGTGAATTATAGAGAAAAAAATTAAAGGTAAAATTATATGAAAACAAAAGAAATTGATATTCTTGATATATTATTGATACTGGCAAAACACAAAAAATTTATATTTTTCACAACTCTAATAGTTTCAATCATAGCAGTGATTTATAGTTTATTAGCAACTCAATATTGGATATCAACTGCAACTATTTTACCATCATCAGACAAAAACGATTCTTTTTCTATAAGTTCTTCATTTCTTGGTGGATTTGCTTCTTCAATGTTAGGAGGTGAACAATCTAATGCCTATACACTTACAGGTATAATGCAAAGCCGAACATTTTCATTAGATGTTGTGAAAAAATTTAACTTAATTGAATATTTTGAGATCGAAGAACCGGACACATTAATTTCTTATGAAGCTGCAATTAAAAGTTTAATTGAAAATGTTGTTGATTTCGGGATTAATGAGGAAAATGGTTTTCTAAGTATAGGTGTTGAGACAAAAGATAAATACTTCTCCGCTGATATTGCAAATTATTACTGGATGAAACTGGATGAATACAATAAATCAGTTAGAATGACAAAAGGGAAACAGCAAAGAGAATTTATTGAAAAACGGTTAGTTGAGGTTAAAGAATCAATTGATATATTATCCAATACTTTAAATGAATTTCAGAAAAAATACAATACAATAGATTTAGAAGAGCAAGCCAAATCGGTTGTTTCACTTTATTCAGACTTGGTGTCAGAAAAAATAACAAACGAAATCGAATTAGAATTCTCTAAACAATTCTTTTCTGAAGCTAATCAGAAAATTGAAAATTTAGAAATTAGAAATGATATCCTGAATAATAAGATAAAGGAAATAGAAAGAAATTCTGGAAAATTAAAACCTAAATATATATTATCAATAGATGATATTCCTGATATTTCTTTAGAATATACTCAAATAGTATTGAATTTGGAAATTCAACAAAAAATTTACGAATACCTTTATCCACAGTATGAATCTGCCAAAATTGATGAATTAAAAGATTTACCTACCATAGAAGTAATTGATAAAGCAGTTCCAGCAGGATTGAGAAGTAAACCCAAAAGAGCTAGATTTTGCGTAATTATGTTTTTTATTGCTTTACTTATTTCTTCAATTTATTGTTTCGCTTACGAAATGTTTAGATTTTATTTAAATAATCACAAAACTCGATGGGACAAAGTTAAAAAATATTGTGGAAAATAGTATAGATTTTAAATTAAGAAAAGCAGACTTTACTATATATATTGTAACCTTAATTGTACTATCAATAGTAGTAGTTTTATTTATTTATCAAAAATTCATTTTTGCGTTTGTAATGGTAAGTATTCCTCTACTAGTTTATACAAGCACTTTAATATTTAAACAAAATTATTTTTTATTTTTAATATTTATGTTTTATTTTTTAGCTCCTCAAACTACATGGTATGATGTACTACCACCAATTTCTTATATTCATTCAATCCCTTTTTTTCTTATTACATGTATTTATACTTGTAAGAGATTTTATTGTCAATATTCTCTAAATAGAACAATGTTATTATTTTTAGTTTTAATTTTTTTTGGTTTTATCAAAGGGTTTATTTTAAATTATTCTCTCGGAAATGTTGTTGATGGTGCTATTAAGTTTGCTTATTAT
>JAUXIJ010000182.1 GCA_030621085.1 Candidatus Cloacimonadota bacterium
TAACCGGAATCGGTAAGTTGAACTGCTGGTATGGAGAATTGTGAATTGAGCGGTCCCAGACAAAAGAATCGCACGAACAACTGGTGCCCCTGCATAATGTCTTTCATGATCGGGTGAATTTCTTTGAGCCCTTCCTCCCGGTCCATTGCATTAATATTAGGTCCCAACTCAACACCAGGCGGTAAAAGGTACTTGGAATTGTCTTTATCTCTTGCCTGGTCGTAATAACCGTCAAAATGTACTGTATGTCCTTCTACAGCAAGTTCTTCTTCCTCGCCTGCTTTTATTGACTCTTGCCTGATGTACTGTAAATCCTCGGGTGAATCTGTACAGATAAATATTTTATCCGGATTGCAAAGCTCAATATATTCAGCAATAAATTGATGGAGTTTGGGATTATCTATTTTGATAAGTTTCTGGTAATTTTCCTCGCCCAACCTCTCTTGTAACATATCCATTGTTCATTTGCCTCCTATTGTTCCACGTTGCTTTTTTTTCTATAGTTTTCATCTTCGAAAACAAGTGTAAATAAAAATACATCACTATTAAGTATATCGTTACTTAATTGCAAAACCGGAAGAAAATTGGCTTTATCCCGGATTACGATACTCATTATGGGACTAAAAAATCACTGGAAAATATCTTGGCAATATTATCATACAAGAAATACTGGTGACAGTGGAATGGATGGTTTATATCTGGATAGCTTTATACAAATCATTCTTAGAATCGATTTTCACAACCACTATCAATCTGTGTAATCAGTGTAATCTGTGTCTCAAAATTCGGTAGTGTCCTACAAATCGTGACCTCTATATTAATTGAATTTGTTGATTTGTGAAATAGTATTCATCAAGGAAGAAGGAACACGGATGACACGGATTTGACGGATTATCACGGATTTATTTATTTATTATCCGTGCACATCCGTGCAATCCGTGTTCCATTCCAATATTACTTTTAACATTACCTACTATGAAAATCCCCAAATAATTCCTCAATCTTACTGGCGGTAGTATCTATTTTCATAAATAACGGCCCGAGATTGGCTATTCCATTTGCAAGTACTATAAAAAGGGCATTTTCGCCTGCTCCTGCCACTACAAGTTTACTGTGCTCGCATTCGATGACCACGCGGTGGGGAGTTCCCTGGTTCACCTGGCTGGACATGATATCTGCTGCATTATGTATTGCAGAGCTCATGGCTGCAAGTGCATCAGGATCAGAACTTGACGGGATCAGTGAGGCCAGGTGGACACCAGACCGACTGGTAACAAGTGCTGCTTCTATACCGCCGGTTGTCTTAAAACCAGTAAGCATATCCATGAGATTTGATTGAATATCACGCGTCATAGTTAAAACCATATAACTATACTTAACTTAAGGCAAACGTGGATTAAACGAAATATCTAACTGTAGATACTCTTTAATAGACTTCAAATATAAGTCTACCGATAGAATTAATAACATTTCAGGATGTATGAATAAATATTCGCAATATCTATTAGGGGATGAACAAAAATGGCAAGGGATTCTGT
>JAUXIJ010000070.1 GCA_030621085.1 Candidatus Cloacimonadota bacterium
ACTTCTAACTTTCAAAGAACGATTTCTTTTATTTATAAACCACGAATTTCTGTTAAAAGGAATCCGAGGTCAAGTTAAACTTTCCCGTAAATCCCCAAAAGATTCTGATTGAACATAACATCTGCACTCACGAACCACCTAAAAGTTCGCATAACCTACTATAGTTATTATAAAAGTTCGTAATAACTCCAACTTTTTGGTTCGCAATAACTCCATGCTTATATTTCACTTTTTTCTTCTTCAATTTAACATTATCAAAAAAACACATTTTCTTACCTTGTTTTTCTAAAAACGAAACTGTTTTCTTGAATTATTTCTGTCAAATAAAATATTTTCTGCAGGCAATTTGTGGATTAGTACTTCCTCATAATGTCCGAAAACCCACGAATTAATTCGTGGGATTAAACGGAACAACAACTGAAGAGAAATTCTCGATTCACACTCTTTTCAGTCGTTGCAAATCAAGTCTTTCAGCGGCTTCTTATGGTCTCTCTTTGCTAAAAGGAGATTTATAAGCCTATGGCTTAAAGCAGAGAGTTTTTGTGCAATCTGAACCCTTTGCAGTTTCCCTTTAGTCAAAGGGAAAACGTAGAAAAGCAAGAACAACGGTATCATACATTTACTGCGGCTTCTTATGATCCCTCTTTCCGAAAGAAGTGAGAAGAGAGGGAAAAGCAAGGGTGAGTTAATTTCTTTCTACGGCTTCTTATGCCTGTCAGCAAGCCTATGGCTTGTAAACCTTTGGCTGATTCCCTCTTTGCTGAATGAAAAAGCAAAACAGGAGTTTTGCGTTACAATTGCGTTCCCAAACAGAGTTTGAGGAACGAGAAGTTAAATTTCTATTAATTTATATTTTCTTAAGCCCAGTCCGATCTTTTCTGCGTGTTCTAATTGAATTTCCGGGTTAAGTTTATCGTATGATATTCTTCCAATGTCTTTTCCATTTCTCATTCTGGTCAGATCTAAAGTTGCCTGGTCTATAGCTACCGGGTCGGTAGATACCAGAATGCCGATATCGGGGATGATAGGTTTTTGCGTTATGTTCATGCAATCGCACTGCTTGGTCATATCAGTAAGCACATTGATGAAAATACTTTTCTCTTTTTTATTTTGAAAAACACCCAACGCATATTCTGCCATTCTTTTTTGCAGTTCCACAGACTGGATTCCCCAGTTGAACCTTACAGCACCGAATTTACAAATGGAAAGGCATTCACCGCACCCGATACATTTTTCTTCGATGATAAAAGCTTTTTCGTTCTTTTCTACGATAGCAAGTTCTGGACACCAGATCATACATTTTCCGCAAAAAGTACATTGCTCTTCTTGGATAAAAGGTTTGATCGAAGAGTGCTGCTGCAATTTCCCCTTTTTACTGCAAAGTCCCATTCCCAGATTCTTGATCGCAGCTCCGAATCCGGCAACAATGTGTCCCGTGGGATGAGAAAGGACCACCATTGCATCTGCCAGAATAGCATCACGCGCAATATTTACTTTTTTATACAATATCCCGGGAATTTCAACTTCTATTTCTGCATTTCCCAGAAGTCCGTCTGCCATAATGAACGGGGCACCAACTTTTTGATAGGTAAAACCATGTTTGTATGCGTGCAGGATATGAGTTATTGCATTGGAACGCTGACCGGTATAAAGTGTGGATGTTTCTGTGAGGAACGGGTCTGCATCGGTTTCTTTGATCTTTGAAACCACAATTTTTACCAGATCAGGTGAGATATGCGTAGTGTTATTTACTTCGCCAACGTGAGTTTTAACTGCAACTTTGTCTTTGGAACCAATTATTTTTTCAAGATCGATATGATCCAGGATTTTCTGCATAGCTTGTGTGCGTTCCACAAGCGTGCTTTTTTCCGGTAATTTTACAAAAAAAATAGTGTTTTGTTCCATATTCAAATTGCAGATTATTTCGGTAGAGTTCCTTTCTCTTTCATCTTTTCATATTGTTTTGGATAATATTTTTGAAGACATTCCGGGCAAATGCTATGACTGAAGTCTACATCGGAATATTGAGAGATATATTCTTCCACTTTTTGCCAGTAACCGCTATCATCGCGGATCTTCTTGCAGTGAGAACAGATTGGCACAAGACCGCTAAGAGTTTTAACTTTTTCCAATGCCTGTTTTAATTCTGTTATCACTTTTTCTCTCTCAGTTTCAGCCTTTTTTCGTTTAGAGATATCTTTATAGATTACAAACGATCCAGCAGCCTTTCTTTTGATCATAATAGGAGCAGCAGAGATGGAAACCGGCACAAGAACACCATCTTTGCGTTTTCTTAATGTATCGTAATATACATAACTTAGTGATGTTTTTACATTCAGGTCTTTTGCTTCCATTTTACTCTCTTCAGGTACTATCAAGTCATCGATATGCTTGTCTTTAACTTCTTCTTTAGTGTAAAAAAAATACTCAGTAAATCGCGGATTTATATCAACTATCTTAAAATGGTTATCTATATATACGGAAGGTTCAGGATTTCCCTGGAACATACTTTCAAATTTTGCATTGCTTTCTTCTAATATTTTTTTGGCTCTGTGTTTAACCATTGTCATTTCGATAACAGCATGAATTTCTTTGGAGTTAAATGGCTTCAGAATAAAGCCATAGGGACTTGCAGATGTAGCTTTGTTGATGGTTTTGTCATCAGCATATGCCGTTACAAAAATAATTGGGATATCATATTTCTTGCTTATGAGTATACTGGTTTCAATACCGTTGAGTTTTCCTTTCAGCATAATGTCCATCAGGATAAGATCTGGTGATGATTTTTCTACCTTTTTCAAAGCATCTTCACCTGTTGGCATAATTCCAATTACCTTATAGTTAAAATGTACAAGAGTAAGTTTGATATCTTCAGCTATCATTCTTTCATCTTCAACAATTAAGATCTTTAACATAAAATCTCCCTGAAAACAATGCTAACTTCCACAAAGATAAATCTGTTTGTCATTCAGAATGAGTCAAGTTCAAATTCTTTTTGATAATATTCTTTACAAAAAAAATTGCTATAAAATTTTTACAAAAAATTATTTTTTTAAAATTGGAGATCGTATGAAAAACTATGGGTTTGAATTTCCTGATGATCCACGAAGAACTGCTTTGTTCGATGTTGAAGAGTGGTATCAGAATCTTCTTGTGGAAAGATTAAATAGATCGTATGAAGCTATTAAAAGAAGTAATTTTGGTGAATATGATATGGCAGTTAATTATCTTACTTCTGTGCTGGAAGAAGCTAAAGCTATAGAAAAAGTTGCGATCTTTAATATAGACCACATGGCTCAGCTACGATTTTCAGGGAAAGATGCAGTAGCTCTATTAGACAGAGTTTTGCCAACCAGAGTGGGTGAGATGAAGATAGGACAATGTAAATACACTCTTCTTCTTAACGAAAATGGTGGAGTGATAGATGACCTGATAATTATGAGGTTGGAAGAAGATAAATTTATCCTGGTTATCAATGCTGGGCACGACATCACGGATGAAGAAAAAGGATTAAAAGCCGATATAGATCATATCATGGATAGATTGAAAAACGGTGAGGAAGTAACGGCTGAAGATATTTCTGATGAACTGGTTAAAATAGATATTCAGGGTCCGTTCTCATATAAATTAGTTACCACTCTTTTTGGTGCATCTGTGGTAAGGAATAGAAATAGACCTGATAAAAATATGCGGTTTTTTACTTTTAATGAATTTGATCATGAAGGTCAGCATTTTATTATCAGCAGGACTGGTTATACAAATCGTTGGGGATGGGAATTGTATGTTCCGGTTGCAGTTGCAGAAGAACAATTCAAACGAATTGTAACCAAAGCTTTAAATTTAGGTGGATTGCTTGTTGGTCTGGGTGGCAGGGATGAAAACCGGATTTCCGCAGGTAATTTTGGATTGCCTTTGAATGGCAGTGAATATGATCCTGTTCATACTCCTACAAATTGCCCATTATTCAATGCAGCTATCGATATGACTAAAGATAATTTCGTGGGGAAAAATTCTCTCCAAAAAGATATAGATGGTGGAATTAATAAGAAGATGGTTCTTGTAATTACCGAAGGAATAGCCACTGGCAGAGGAATTTATAAAGATGGCAAGAGATTGGGAACGGTTACGTCCAGTATTAATTCGCCCAATGTTTCGCAGGAAAAGAGAGAGTTCATCGGTTCACAAAGAAAGAATGTGAATGGGGCGGAAGGCACTGCTGCTATCGGGTTAGGCTGGCTGTACCAAAATCCGTTTAATATTGATGAAGATGGTAACGATATCCTGATTAAAGATGAAAAAGCGATTCGCATCCGTGTGGAATTTTGTCGGGAAGATGAAAATGGCAATCCCAAAGGAAAACCTGTCCTGGGTTATATTTCCGGTGATGGGGTAACTCCGGCAACTGCTCCAAGACCTTTGAAGCATATACAGGAATTGTAAATTATAAAAATCTCTTTGACATAAAAACTTAAGGTTCATAAAAGTGCACCCGTGATTTAAGTGAATACTACGGGGGTGTAGTTCAGTTGGTTAGAACGCCTGCCTGTCACGCAGGAGGTCGCGAGTTCGAGTCCCGTCGCTCCCGCCATTATATATAAGCCGTTGTCAAACGGCTTTTTTTATTTCTCTTTACAAAATCTTCTTTCTTTAACCTATGACAAATAATAATCAATGGAGATAATGATTGAAAAATAAAATAATTCGGGGAATTACTGGCGATAAGCAGATCAGATTTTTTGCTGTTGATAGTACCGAAGCAGTTAAACATGCAGTAAATATACACAATCTTTCGATCACAAATTCAGTTCTTCTGGGTCGACTGATGAGCGCCGCTCTTATGATGGCGATGGATCTTAAATCAGAAAATAGTGTGATAACACTCAAAGTAGAAGCAGATGGTCCGGTAGGAAATACAATAGTTACTGCCAATAAAAAAGGTGAAGTAAAGGGATATGTAAACAACCCGCAAGTTGAACTTCCACTGCAGAAAGATACTGGAATGATCGATGTTCCCGGGGCAATCGGTAAAGGACATGTTACTATTATTAAAGATCTGAAAAAGAAAAATCCATACATTGGGCAGGTGGAACTTAAATTCGGTACGATAGCTAAAGACTTAACCTATTATTTTATGAAATCGGAAAATATACCGTCTTCTGTTGGACTGGGAGTTTTGATCGAACCGGATGGATCTGTACGGAAAGCAGGAGGATTCATTGTTCATTTGCATCCTGATACTCCTGAAAAAGTAATTTCAAAATTAGAGAATAACCTAGCAGTTTTCCCAAATTTGACTGATGTAATGGATATGGGATATTCCATTGAAGAGATCATTGAGAAATATATATTAAAGGATCTGGAACCGCAAATAAAGAGGAAAATCCCTGCAAAATATAAGTGTAATTGCTCTTACGAGAAATTTGAAAATGATATAAAATTCTTAGATAAAAAAGAACTGGAAAAAGCACTTCTCAAAGATGAAGCGTTGACTGTTCATTGTCATTTTTGTAATAAAGATTATGAATTTGGTAAAGATAAAATTGAGAAGATTCTAGAGCAGATGTAGGTTAAGATTATTGAAATGGAATTTCTACGGCTATTGAGTTACGAAAGGGGACTTTCGTAACGAGGATGATCTTGGAGCAGATTCTGCTCGTTCCCAAACTCCTGTTTGGGAATGATATAGAACTTAAAACTCTGTTTTAAAACCAGGTGGTGAATTATGCGAAGTCGGTATAAGTTTGTTGAAGAAGACGGAATTTATTTCATAACATCTACAATTACTGAATGGATACCTGTTTTTACCTCTGAATCATATTTTCAGATTATTATAAATTCACTTGAATTTTGTCGCGAAAAGAAGAAAATGAGATTGCATGCGTATGTAATATTGGAGAATCATGTTCATTTTATTGTTTCAGGAGAGAACTTAAATGATACTCTCAAGTCGTTCAAGATGTTTACAGCAACCGAAATAATTAAACAATTAAAATACGATAAAAAAGAATGGTTATTGCATCAGTTTGAATTTTATAAGAAGAGGACAAAAAAAGAGAGTATCTATCAGGTTTGGCAGGAAGGATTACATCCACAGTTAGTGAATGTAGAAGATGTTTTCATACAAAAAGTAGAATACATTCATGAAAATCCAGTTCGACGAGGATATGTTATGCAAGCTGAAAATTGGAAATATAGTTCTGCTGGCTATTATATTACAGGGGAAAAAGGAGTTATCGGAATTGATGATTCTTTTGAAGATAATCTTTAAATGTTTGAAACAGAGTTTCCACGACTATTGCGTTACGAAAGGGGACTTTCGTAACGAGGGTGAAAGACAGTGAATTTGGTAAAGATAAAATTGAGAAGATTCTGGAGCAGATGTAGGAGAAAATGAATAACTACCATCATAAAAAAAAACTGGGTCAGCATTTCCTGAAAGATAAGAATATCATCCGCAAGATAGTTGATATTGCAGATGTTCAGGAAAATGAGTATATATGGGAAATTGGTCCGGGAAAAGGGATTCTTACGGAAGAACTTATTAACCGAAATTGTAATTTAACCTGTTTCGAGATCGACGAGAATCTGTATCCGCTTCTTGAAGACAGTTTCTCAAATAAGATCCATCTAATCAAAAAAGATATTCTAAAAGTAAACTGGGAAGAGATCTTTCCCCATGAGCAGATCAAGATCGTAGCCAACCTGCCCTTTCAGATAACTTCACCATTTTTGTTTAGAGTAGCAAAATATGCTCAGCATTTTTCAAATGTTGTAGTTATGATCCAGAAAGAAGTTGCACAAAGAATAAATGCAAAAGTTGGAACAAAAGATTATGGAATTCTCACTTTAAAAATGCAGTACTATTTCACACCTGAATATGAATTTACAGTAAAATCTCATTTATTCAAACCAGCACCCAAAGTAGATTCTGCAGTTATCAGCTTAACACCGAGAATGGATAAACCTGAAATTGAAAATGAGAAATTTTTCTGGCATATCGTGGAAACGGCATTTCGCAACCGTCGTAAAATGCTGCGTCGTAACTTGCGGGAGATCATCTCAAAAGCAAAGATAGAAAAATTAAATGAATATTGTCCTATTGATTTGAGCCGTAGGGGTGAAACACTTAACGAAAAGGAATTTATCGAGCTTTATAAAGCTATAAAAGGATTGTAATTATTACGTTACGAAAGGGGACTTTCGTAACGAGGTTAGACGAGGACTTTTGTAACGAGCTTTTTTCAATTTTCAATTTTCAATTTCTATATCCCTTTCATAATCGGCATTTCCCATGGTTTGGAAAGGTAGTAATTTAAAACTATCTTCTTTTTACCTTCGATCTCGTCTGGTATGATCTCAGCATATTTTTTTAGAACCAGGTAATTTTCGAATTTCAAATCTTTTTCTATTGCTGCATTATTTACTATTTTCAAACCTTCTCTTATAATATTCTCATCTGTGAATTCCATCAGGTTCGTATTGCAAACAAGTTCTGTAACTTTAAGTTCTGAAGCAGATTCCAGCATATCCAGCATTGAGATTATTTCTTCTTCATTGGAAGTAAAGGGGCGCTTTGTATTCACTACCAGACGTATCTCGTAGCTGCGTTTTTTAATATTTGAAACATATCTTGCCAAAATTCTGCACCCGGCAGGATCGCCACCTACGTCCAATATTACTGTGCTTTCGCGGTTTTGAACTGCTCCCATTACTCTGGGTGAGAGCATCGGAATATCAGCATATTTATTTTCTCCTTCAGGAGCAATAACTTCGATTCCTTCCTGTGCAAATTTTTCTTGCACATCGCGGCTGCGGAAATATGGATTAACCACATCCAGGTCTACCAACGTAACTTTCTCACCTTTCAGGCTGAACTCTTTGGCAAGGTTGATGGAATATTCGCTTTTACCGCTTCCATAAGCGCCAATTACAACAATTAATTTATTTTCCAATTTCTTCTCCACTATTCAAATTTATGATAAATTAACAAATAAATTTATGTCTCCAAACATATTTTTATTAGATTATTGTCAAAATTCTTTTTGACAGGCAAACCTGATTCTGCATTAAGTACACAAAAATTTTGTGGAGATATTGTTGAGAAAATTATTCTGGATATTGTGTGTCATATTAATTGCAGGAACTGCTCTGGCAGAGGATTATCTTGATCTGAATTTTTTTATTGAACCGAAATTTGAACATAATAAAATGAATATGGCTAATTTCCTGGTAAAGAACATCCGGAACGATTCTATACGACAGGAAAATATATTTGCAGGAAAGATCTTTGCTCCACCTCAATCAGACAGCCTTACAGTAACTTTTCTAAATATGGTACAGCCTTTTTTAGCAAGCCCGGTCGATTATCTTTTTTATGATAAAGTTATAAATTTCAAACTACTTATTTCGAATATAGAAAGCGATTCCATTCCCATAATTAAAAATTTGGTGATCGAAACTGATTCCTTCAAAGTCGGCATCTTTTCTATCTATACACCAGATTTCGTAGTTAAAAACAATATAGCAGATTATACCATATTTAATTTTGATATTTTCGATATTGCCAAGCAGCAGGCAAATTTACTGGCAAAACATACAGACTACGTGATCATGCTTTCCAACGTCAGTAAATACATAGATAACGATATTGTAAAAGAATTACCGATAGATGCTGTAGTAAGCTTTGATTATCAGAAAAAAAACAATGAACTGTTATCTAACCATTTAACAATGTTTTACAGCGTTCTTACCAACCAGGGTAATTATGGAAAACTCCGATTGACCTATAAGGATGGAAAAGTAAGAGAATATTGGCAGGAGATCGAATTTGATGTTGGAAACGATTAAGCAGTTCGTTCGAACATTGATCTCACAAGGGCTTTCTAAACACACAATAAAAGCATACGAAAGTGACCTTCTGCAACTCAATGAGTTTTTATATAAGTATTTTGAAAATGAAAAAGTAGATATTAATGGAATTACACGATTGTATCTGCGGGATTATTTGCGAGACTTGAGTATTAAAGGAAGGAACAACCGCACTCTTGCTAGGAAGGCAACGACCATAAAGAATTATTTCCATTTCTGTGAAAGACAAAACCTTATTAATAAAAATCCGGCTGTGAATCTGCAGATTCCCAGGTTTGAAAAGAAGCTTCCCAAATTTTTTACAGAAAAGGAAATGGAAGATCTTCTTAATATTCCCGATCTTTCAAGCAAATTCGGTGTGCGTAATAAAGCCATTTTAGAGATGATCTATTCCTGCGGGATGAGGATCAGCGAGGTAGCCGGTTGCCGGTTGAATCAATTCGATCTTTCAAATAAAATTATCCGCATTCTGGGAAAAGGTAGTAAAGAAAGACTGGTTCCAATAGGCAAAATGGCTATAAGTGCTATGAAAAACTACCTGAAGATCCGTGATCAATTTATTTCACGTGATAGTGATGAAACACTTTTTCTTTCTAAAAGTGGAAAACCGCTGGATGCCGATGAGATCAGGGAAATATTGGAACGGTACATCATGCTGATCGCCAAAACAAAAGGATATTCACCGCACTCTATCCGGCATTCTTTTGCAACTCATCTTATTTCACACGGAGCAGATCTGCGAGCAGTGCAGGAAATGCTGGGTCACAGCAATTTATCTACTACAGAAATCTATACACACCTTTCCTTAAAGGACTTGAAAAAAGTTTACGATCAGGCACATCCCAGAAGTAAAAAGGAAGATTAACAACATCTCCTGTTACTACATCTTATTACTCGTTTCATAGCTCCGGCTATGAAATGTAGATCAAATTTAAGTAGCTTTAGCTACACAATGCCGTGTCACACAGCAGTAGCTATGTGGCAAGCAGACATACGATCTTATTCTATTTTATTATAATCGACTCTATAACCACATTTTCTACCGGCCAGTCTTTCATACCAAGTTGCGGATGAAAATGGGTAGGAACAGCTTTAATGTTGTTCACCACATCCATTCCTTTTGTAACTTTGCCAAAAACACAGTATCCCCAGTTCCTGCCTTTATCTTTATGGTCGAGGAAAAGATTATCGTTAACATTAATAAAAAACTGGGAAGTAGCAGAGTGTGGGTTATTTGTTCTGGCCATGGCAATAGTACCGGTAAGATTAGAAAGACCATTATCCGCTTCATTCTGGATCTGGTCGTAAGTCGGTTTTTTCTGCATCGGGGTCCTATCGAAACCACCACCCTGGATCATAAATCCATTGATGACTCGATGAAAAACCAAACCGTCATAAAAACCATCTTTTACGTATTTTATAAAATTCTCTACTGTAATCGGGGCTGTATCTCGAAAAAGCTCTAATTCGATGTCTCCCAAACTGGTCTTCATTAAAACCATAACCTTTTCTTCCTGCTTTTCTTCTGCTACTATTTTACTCACACTACACACTCCTATAAGTGTTATTAACATCATAATTCTCAATGCTTTTTTCAATATTGAATCTCCTTTATTATTTCTTTTTATATTTACAAAGCTTTATCTTTCCATCTATCATTTCAAGATAGGTGCTGTTTCCCATCCAGTCACCTGCATTAGCGTAAATTCCATTATCAAGGATTTCGACTTTTGGCAGGTGGGAATGTCCAAAGATCACGATATCGCATTCATCCAGCTTTTTTTTGGCAAAGGCAATGAGTCCCTTTTCTTTTTCCTTTAACCGATCGGAGGGAGCTTGATATTTGCGGCTGGTTCGGCTGAGTGATTTTCCAAGTCCTAAAGCCAGATCGGGATGCAGCATTCCATAGAAATTCATTATGAATTTGTTACGTACCATAGCTCGGAATATTTTGTACCGTAGATCGTTCGAAGTAAAAAGATCACCATGTGAAACATAAACCTTTTTTCCGTCGATCTCCTCTGAAAAATCATGCCGAAAGATCTCAATATCCAGGAAACTGGTTAGAAAATTTCTGAACCAGAAATCATGATTTCCTGCAATGAAAACAATGCGGCAGTCGCTTTCCTGCAGATCTGCAAGTTTCTTCAGGATCGGGAAATAGCCTTTAATTATCACGTTCTTCCACACGAACCAGAGATCGAAAATATCACCATTCAGTATTAGAATATCAGTTTTGCCAACAAGACTATCCAGAAAGGAAATAACCCTTTCTCGACGTTCTTTTTCTTCCTGGTTTTCCACGAATTTTAAGTGAAAATCGGATGCTACAATAACTCTCATAATTTTACCTACTGTGTAATTATATAATAAAACAGATTTGCCCCGAATTGGAAAGCCTGCTCCCTGATCTCTTCGGGATCGTCATGAACGTTGCTCCAGCCGTCACTGATATTAGATTCATAAGTATAAAACAGTAGCATCCTGCCGTCTTCATTGAACATAGCAAAAGCCTGGGGGCGTTTTTCATCATGCTTATGGATCTTGGGAAGGCCTTTTGGAAATGAGAAAAAACAGTGAAATATCTGGTGATTGGCAGGAAGCTCAACCAACTCTTTTTCGGGAAATATTTTCTTGATCTCGCTGCGAAATGACTTATCCATTCCATAGTCGTCATCGATGTATAAAAAGCCGCCGCGAACCAGGTATTCCCTAAGGTTTTCAGCTTCTTTATCGTTGAAACTCACGTTTCCATGACCTGTCATAAAAATGAAAGGATATTCAAACAGTGAAGATTCCGAAGGTTTTACAACGGATTCTGTAGTTGAAAAATCGGTATTTATAGTTTCATTCAAATATTTTGTAATGTTTGGAATTATGTCCTGATCATTGTACCAGTCTCCACCGCCACTATAATGAAGGCGTGCGATCTGGGGTTTTTCTGCAGCCCACAGAACATTAACAATAAGAATAAAACCGATTATGTATTTCATATCCTACCTATTTTCAGACTTGTGAAATAAATTTCTACAGGCGGAATTAGGCAAGCAAAAAAAATCTGGACACAAAAGTTCCTGCCTATAAGATTGCAATGATTAAAAGGTGTTTCGGAGTGTTTATGAATTTATATCAGAAATTACTTAAGCCGGAAAAATTCTTCCTCATTGCAGGACCTTGTGTAGTAGAAGATGAAAATTTAATGATGGCTGTTGCAGAAAGATTGAAAAAAGAAACAACCAGTCGCAATATTCCTTTCATTTTTAAATCTTCATTTCGTAAGGCAAACCGCACTTCTATGGAATCTCCTTCGGGACCGGGACTGGAAAAGGGACTTGCCATCCTGGGCAAAATAAAGGAAAAATTCGAGCTTCCTATAATAACCGATATTCATGATGTTTCCGAAATTCAAAAAGCATCTGAAGTTGCAGATATCCTGCAGATCCCGGCATTTCTCTGCCGTCAAACAGATCTCATCGTTTCTGCGGCGAAAACGGGAAAGATAATTAATATTAAAAAAGGGCAATTCCTGGCACCAGAAGACATGAATAACGCAGCTAAAAAAGCAACTTCCACCGGCAACCGGAAAATTCTTCTTACTGAAAGAGGAACAAGTTTCGGCTACCATAACCTGGTGGTTGATTTTCGTGGATTTGCCATTATGAAGCAATTCGGTTATCCGGTAGTGTACGATGTAACCCATAGCCTGCAAAAGCCCTCATTAGATAAAACTTCCGGTGGTACACCCGAATATGCAGTGATGATGGCAAAAGCTGCTCTGGCTACAGGCATGGTAAACGGACTTTTCGTAGAAACACATCCCGATCCGCAGAATGCGCTCAGTGATGCCGATTCCATGCTTCCTCTGGATAATATCCCCGATTTTCTTGATGAATGTCTGAAATTATATTAATGAGGATAGAATGAAGGATTTTAAAAAAATAAAACTACTCATACTCGATAACGATGGAGTTCTTACCGATGGTAAAGTGATCTATGATGATCACCGCACGGAATCGAAAAATTTTTCTGCTAAAGATGGACTGGGAATAAAACTACTTTCTTTTAGTAATATTAAACTGGCAATTATAACCGGCAGGGAATCTGAAATCCTGGCTCAGCGCTGTGATGATCTGCAGGTAACCATGCTTTTTCAGAAAGTGCGTAATAAACTGAAAAAAACCAGGGAGTTATTAAAAGAACTGGATCTTTCCTGGGAAAATGTAGCTTATCTGGGTGATGACTGGAACGATTATCCTGTTATGAAAAGATGCCATATTTCTGCCTGTCCGGCAGATGCTTTCCCTGATATCAAAGATAAAGTTGATCATGTTACCAAGCGCAATGGCGGAGAAGGTGCCGTACGAGAATTCATCGTACATATTTTAAAAGAAAAAGGTATATATGAAGAAGTTCTGGAGAAATTCATTTCAAATCTGGAAAATTCTTAGCATTGCTGTATTGCTCATATCCTGCCAAAAACAGGAAGTTCCACAGAACCTGCCTATAGAAGATACATTACCGGATGAAATTGCTGATTCTATTCGTGTGACCACTACTACCGGAGAGACAGTAGATTATGTGTTGGAAGCAGTGCACATGTACAAATATTACGATACAAAACAGACTTTTGCTGATACTGTGTTTGTAACTTTTTATAATCCCGATGAAACTGTGAAATCCACCCTGGCGTGCAATAGGGCAGAGGTAAATGATGCGGAAAACACACTGATTGGTATTGGCAATGTAGTGGTAAAAAGTGAGAACGGCATTTTGAAAGCACCCTATATGATATTAGATAGAAATACAAACAAGATATTCGCCAGCCGGGGAGTGATTCTTATTCGGGGAGAGAACACTTTATACGGTGAAGAAATGGAAACAGACCTTAAACTGGACAGGGTAGAGATAACCAAAGTATCTGCCGAAGGTAAACTGGATGAAGAAGAGATCGACTGGTAGAAATGTCTTCTGCTTGCTTGCTGTTTTTTTATTTTCAATCATTTCTATTTATGCCCGGGAAAATGAACTGCGACCTTATAAGCTGATCAATGCCGATAAACTGATCGTTTCCAAATTAAATGGAGAATACGTTACCAATCTGATAGGCAATGTACATTTCTTTTATGGTGAAACCGAATTCTATTCCGATAAAGCAGATCTTTTTGATCAACAGAAGATCGCCCGTATGAATGGGAACGTAAAGGTCTATGACGATACACTCAGCCTGTTTGCTGATAAAGTAGATTATTTTCGGGAAACAGAAAAAATCTTTTTGGAAGGTAATGTTTTTACCCGGGAAGCACACAGAGATTCCACCATAAGAACCTTTAAGGCAGAGAGAGTGGAATACTTTCGGAATGAAAGAGAATTCTACGCATTTGAGAATGTAGAGAGCTTTGATGAACGTGAAAATCTGTATGGTGAATGCGGAAAGTTGACCTATCGAATGAATGATGGATACGGGTATATGATGCAGGAACCAATGCTGCGTAAATCCGGTGAAGATTCGCTTCAGGTCTCTGCTCAGAAGATAGAATATTTCAAAGATTACGAGAAGATAATTGCTACATTCGATGTAGATTCTTTTTCGCAAGATTTCCACATCACCAGCGATTTCCTCTTATATTTTTCTCAGGAAGAAAAAGCCATCTACCTGGGAGAACCGAAATTCTCCTCTGATTTCGGAGATGCTTCCGCAGTAGAATTCCAGCTATTCTTCCGGGAAAATAAAATGGAAAAAGCAATTCTGAAAGATTCCTGCAGGGTAGATTTTATCACCGAAGAAAAAGGCGAGAAACAAAGCTGGGTAACAGCAGATCTATTAGAACTTCATTTTGATGAAGGTAAGATAAATTTCTGCGATGCAAAGGGGAATGTGGATTCTTATTATTTCCAGGCTAAAACAGAAAAATACGACATGGCTGTGAATAATGCGCAGGGCGCTCACCTGATCATCACCCTCGATGAAGAAAACAGGATCGAAACTATAGATTTGCGCCAGAATGCACAGGGCATGTATAAGTTTCAGAAGAAATGATTTAAGTATTGTAGGAAAATTAACTGTAAATTATTAGCTATTCATTTGCATGTTTTATCGCTCGTTCCGAAATTGTATTTCGGAACGCAATTGCTTTGGAAACTCTGTTTCATTTAATGGAGAAATTCTAAGATATTGAGGAAAATGCTTAGAAAAAAGAATGTCAAACAATTCTGTCATTGTCAGCTATGCACCACAACAAAACCTGTAAAGAGCT
>JAUXIJ010000043.1 GCA_030621085.1 Candidatus Cloacimonadota bacterium
CATTTGCGGTTAAAGCCTGTTGTATTTTATATTCGCAGCCCACGTTACCGGTTCCTTCCGGATCGAGAAAATCAGAGTTGTTGTCGTTGTCCCAGATCAGGACCTGCTGAGAAAAAACAAGATAAGGCAATAAAAATAGAATTACAAAACAAATTAAACAATGATTTTTTTTAAATCTCATAATAAACTCCTCACATTATTTTTTTGTATTTACTTTTCAGCAAGTTGAACTTGCACACTAATTGCGTTCACAAGTACAACTTGTGAACGAGAGAACATTTTGTTCTACCGGATCATCTCGATCCACTAAAAAACTGACCTCGTTCCAATACTCCTGCGTTGGAATGCATTGTTCCCGCTCCTGCGGGCAAAACATAAACTGAGAACAGAACTTCGAAGCATTCTGTCCAACCTTGAAAGGGCTAATCTGAGAGAATTTGTGAAAGAAGCCTTTTCAAGGTTATTTCATTAAAAGCATCTTCCTCACTGATGTGAAATTCCCCGCTTTTAATTTATAGAAATAAATTCCCGAACCAACTGGTTTCCCTGAATCATCAGTTCCATCCCAAGTAATTGAAGATTGACTATTGAAAATTGAATATCGTCTAATCTTCTGTCCTGTGAGATTATAGATCGCAAGCTCTGTGCTCTCTGTGTTCTCTGTAGTGAGATTAAAAGAAATGGTAGTCATAGGATTGAACGGGTTTGGATAATTACCAAGAAGTTCTGTTTTGTTACAGAGAATATCGTCTTCTGCTCCTGTTCCCAAATATGTGAATTCTGCTTCCACAATTTCAGATTCTCCCTCTTCGTAAACTGCACTTATACCAACAGAATAAATTTGACCATAAATCAAATCAATAAATTGCCATTGGGTCAAAGTTGTAAAACCTCCAACACATCCATCGAAGTAAACATTATATCCAAGTAATGTTGTACCCGGTACAGGTATAGGTGAATCCCATGTAGCAAGTCCGGTATAAGGATCGACTTGAAAGTTCTGTGGTGGATTTAATGGAGGGTTAAAAACCAAGGTCAGATCAATTCCCGATGTGGTGATACCTTCTTCTACAACAACATCTGCAACCGTATCCGGATCATAATATTCAAGTGTGGCAGTAACATCATAAGTTCCGGGAGGCAGGGTAATAACGTAATCTCCATTTATATCTGGGTTTGTGGAATAAATTCCCGCTATAACCTGCACATTTTCAACAGCTCCCACTCCTCCACTTAAAACTACATTTCCCGAAATATATCCATTATTTACGCCTATATATTCAAACTGGTAAAAATCTACGCCGGTATTTCCATCAATATCGGAAGCTGATACCCGGACATTATAAATTCCCAGTTCAGGGGGAGTGAATACACCTTCCCAATTAGTTCCGCTTCCTGTCATTTCCACAAAAAGAACGGAATCATTCGGACATACAATTCTAAGCAAAGGAGCAGAATTCATTTTCTTATAATACACAGATTTGTCTTCATTACAGCCATAATTACCCTGTTCATAGATCGAGTGGGCATTCTGATAGTTATCTACCACGCATTTCGGATAGCGGATATTCTGATTGATCAGATATGAGTGTTCCGGCACAAGTGTTAATTCTTCATCGGTCATGGGAAGACCATTTCCATCCAGGTTACCGTTGATCTTTGTGTAATATGCAGATGTTACCTGCTGGCTGCTTTTTGCCCAGACAATATGAAGATTATTCTGTTCATCAATATCCATTTCTGCTGACCAGACCTGGTTATTCGACTGGGTTAAGAAACTTTCATCGATAGAAATTGTACAGTCAGGATTTAATTTCATATAGGCAAGCAGGTTGGATGAACCTGTCCAGTGCTGCCAGATAATATGAACATTATCGTTGCTGTCGCAGCATACCTGTGGCTTATTCAGTTGTTGGGAAGCATTATAGCATAGAGAAGCTGGAGTTGACCAGGTATCTCCACCGTCGTCAGAATATGCATAAGTGATATTGTGCATATCTGCATCGATCTTGGTGAAGAGTACATTACTGCCACCTGCATTGGAAGCGATATAAGTGATATTATCACTATCTACAACACCTTCCGGATCGAGAGTAGGTTGACCAAGATAAACATTTTCTTCAGGATTATTTACAATTAATGGATTCCCGCCGGGTCCGTTCCAATCAAGATTTTCCTGAAAAATATTACCATTATTGTACAGTTCATACATATCGAAATTAGAATTCGGAGTTGAATATTCATAAAGCTTAATTCCTGCAAAAATATTATTCTGCATGTCTTTTGCCAAGCGTGTATTCAACCACCAGTAATCGAAATTGATTGCTGACCAGACTAGTTTCTCATCTACCCAGCCGGTAAAGATATCTTCATCTGAAGTAACCTGAATCGTAACATCTCCATTCTCTATGTGGGTAATTGTGAAAGATGGTGGTATAGTATCACGTGATGAATATGCCCGAATATAGGCGCTCTCTAAAGAAACTTGTGATGAATGATAACCTGTTTTGTTTCCCATTGCAGGATCGATTTGATCGGAAAAACAAAATACCGAAAATAAGACTAACATAATTACAAAATAAAATTTCAAATTTAACATATTATCCTCCTTTTTTCTAATAATCATAATTATATACTTCTAAAAAAAGCATAAATGAAATTTGATAAAAGTTATTTTTTGTAAAGTTTTTTGTTTTTATCAATTTTCAAATATTTATTCGTGGAATAAAAATAAAAAAGCCACCGGATCTCTCTGGTGGCTGTAAATAACTATTATTTCTATTACTTGAGTAAGATCATTTTCTTCGTGCTTGTAAATTTTCCGGAATTCATTTTGTAGAAGTAAATTCCAGAACTCACCGATTTACTATTATCATCCTTGCCATCCCAAATCACTTTGTGCTGGCCTGCTGAAAGCTGATCGCTGACAAGCTGTTTCACTTTCTGTCCTTTTATGTTATAAATGTATAGAGTCACAAACAAGGACGTTTGTGCTACAGAAAATGAAATAGTCGTTGTAGGATTAAATGGATTAGGATAGTTCTGATCCAGTTTGGCTCTTGTGATTTCAGGAATAATTTGCTCTTCAATATCTGTTATCGTATGATTGCATGTGAAAATCACTTCCCTGGTTGTTCCTTCAGCAAGTGATGGTTGTCCCTGATACCAGATATACATCAAAGCAAAATTATCTTCAACTACAACCGCAATTGCGTCGGTATAGATAATTTGAATATCTTCTGCTTGAAAGGGCAGGATTATTGCCGGATGCCGCTCTCCCCATTTGCTGGTAAAGCCGGGATTTCCTTCTCTGTTCATGGTAATTCTATAAGTTATGGTATCTCTTTCAGTTCCTTCATTTATTGTCAGTTCATTTGTAAATAACGGTTCCATGAACACACCTTCATTGGACATCTTTATATCCATTCCCGGATCTCCGTATAGAGCTGAGCCGTTCAGATCGGGAGGGCTTGCTCCGGGAGTTCCGTTCAGCATATCGAATTTCAAAGCAATATTACTTAGGAAATATGATTCTGCCCAAGTATTACTTCTGGCAACTTTATAGAAATAGGCTTTTGTTCCTCCATGTTGACAAGAGCTTCCTCCTTCCCCAATCAGGTAGCCAGTATATTGATATGCTCCAGCTGTATGAATCCAGGCTGGCGCCATACTGCTTCCACCCATAATTTGACCGATATTGCAATTACCAAGTCCGAAAAATATCTTTGGGTTATCAGAATCTATATTAATATCAGGTCCACTATAAGGATCTCCATAAGCCTGTCCATTATTGGAGCGGAAAAATCCTTCCTGGCCTGAAGTTGGATAATGCAATTGCCACTGGTTGTGATTCCCGTGTCCACTGGTTACAAATATATCCACCGGATCATAATCAAAAATATCAACGCCTTCATTTACCATTGTAACCAGCCATTCGGTTCTATCCGTAGGTCCGTCATTGAATTCAATGACTTCCAGAGCATCCGGATATTTCACATAATAGCGATTATAAGTAGCTTCACTTGTAGATATTCCCTGAGTGTAATAATTTACATTACAGGAAGTAGTTCCGCCAATACAGGTTTTCACCTCAAATCCGGTAGGTCCGGAAACAAGGTTAAGTGCATCCTGTGCATTATATCCTGTGATGATTCCCCATACTGCATCGCAATATGCATCATCATCCAACGCTCTGGTAAAAGGCCAGATACTATTTTGGACAAAACTGGGTGAAGCTGTTGAAATATCACAGATAAATCCAATATGGCTTGGATAATACTGAGCAACATCGTCTTGAACTTCGTTAAGTGAGTTTTCCCAGATAAAAAGCTGCCCGCCATAACGTGCCAGAAGTGCGTCTGCAACTGCCTGCCAATCCGGGTCATTATAGGTTGCCTGCTTGATGATAACCGCATAAGTAAGTGGTGGAGGTTCAATATAACTAATTATGAATGTTCCATCTGAAATATCTTCAGCAAAATTGTTGGAAGCATCGAATACTTTTACTTTTACCAGGCATTCTTCTGAAGGTGTATTTGGAACCTGCCAGGAGAAGTTCTGCGGGTTTCCTGTGTGACTGGCGATTAATGTCCAATTCACTCCATCATCGATCGAATAAAAAACACTGTCTATAACAACACCAACATTATCGTCAGAATTCCAGGTAACGGAATGCCATTCATAGGTTCCCCAATCTTCACCACCATTTGGTTCGATCACTTCTACTGTGGGCGGCGTAACATCTGCATCGATCGTGAATGCTGCGTCAGATTCATCTACTGCAGAGTTACTTCCACCATCGTAAACAATCACTCTTACCAGACAATCTGCTGAAGGTGTATTGGGAATAAGCCATTCACATCCCTGAGGATTTCCGCTGTGAGATGCAATGAAAGTCCAGTTAATTCCATTATCGATAGAGTAAAACACACTGTCGGAATGAATGCCCATATCATCATCTGCTGTCCATTCTATTTGATGTGTATCACCAACTAACCACACTTCTCCCCCATTTGGAGCATCCACAGTTACAGTGGGCGGGATGGTATCGGGAATTGTGGGAGAAACGCTTATATTATCGAAGTAAATGTCACACAGATGATCACTGTATCCGTTTGAATTTTGCCCTGCAAAATAGATAGTTGCCTGACGACCGGACCAGGGTTCGATATTAACCTGGTGATACTCCCAGGGATAACTTGTTGCACTTCCGCCACCTCCTCCGGTATAGTAAAGTTGGAAATAAGTTCCCACAGAATCTGCATCCATTATCCATACATGACCACCATTATGCCAGTTTGCACCTGATACGCTCATATAAAAATTCAGAGAATCAGCAACTCCGGGAATGAATACAGATTGACCAACCATCTGCCATTGATCATTGGGCGGACTTCCTCCGGAAGCACTGCCCGAACCAATGTGAATGTGACCGCTGTAACTTCCCTGGTGTTGGGTTACATCGGCAGAATGAGGCCCTGTGACATTCCATCCTGTAAAATCACCCGTTTCAAAATCACCGTTCACAAATACAATATCCGGATTCTCAACGATAGTAAATACAGCATCAGATACATCAAAAGTGGAGTTATTCCCACCATCATAAACTAAAACTTTAACCAAGCATTCCGTAGAAGGAACACCAGGGATAGTCCATTCGCAGGTTTGTGGATTTCCAGTATGAGAGGCAATTGTATTCCAATCAACACCATTGTTTGTGGAATAAGAAACCATATCCGCTACAATGCCTGTATTGTCATCAGCAGTCCATTGGATATCGTATGTTTCCCCCACCATCCATTCTTCCCCTCCGTTGGGAACATTCACAGTTACAGTGGGAGGAATCGTATCAAGAATGGTTGGCGACACGCTTACATTATCAAAGTAAATATCACATTGATGGTCACTATATCCATTCCCGTTGTGTCCTGCAAAATAGATAGTAGCTTCCCGTCCTGCCCAGGCTTGAATATTAACCTGATGATATTCCCAGGGATAACTTTGTGCAGTTCCACCTCCACTTCCAGTATAAAAAAGGCGGTAATATGTGCCAACTGAATCTGCATCCATGATCCAAACATATCCACCGTTATGCCAATTCGAACCGGAAACTTCCATATTAAAACTTAAAGTATCGGCAACCACCGGTATATTTAGCGTTTGTCCCACCATTTGCCACATACTTGTTGGCGGTCCTGCACTACTGGAATTTGATGCGCTTCCCGCATTTATGTGGATATGACCACAATAGCTTCCCTGATGTTGTTCTACATTCGCATTATGAGGTCCAGTGACCGTCCATCCTGTGAAATCACCCATTTCAAAATCACCATTTACAAATTGCTGTGCATACACATTTGCAGAAGTTAAAAGAAAAATCGAGAAGATAAAAAATAAAACCTTTACTCTCCTTCCAGAAATAATGAAAGGTCGTTCATTTTGTTTCAACATTTTTTCCTCCTTGTTATTTTAACATTAACATTTTTTTTGTTTTTATTATTTTTCCATCATTTATTAAACTATAGAAATAAATTCCTGATGAAATAGGCTTATCATTATCGTTCTTTCCGTTCCAGGTTACTTGATGAAAACCTGCATTCATCCTTTTGTTAATTAGTGTTTTTACTTTCTGTCCTTTGATGTTGAAAATATCCAACTTAACTTTTACCATTTCCTTTATGAGAGAAAAGCTAATAACTGTTTCAGGATTGAACGGATTGGGAAAGTTTTGATAAAGAGCAGCTTTAGCAACTACTGCTGATGGGAGTTGTTGTTCTTCAACATTGGTTACTGTATGACAACATGTGAATATAACTTCCTTGGTTTCTCCTGTCACAAGGTCAGGATCTCCAGTATTCCAGATATTAAGTAGAACAAAGTTATCTGTAACCACTGCATTATGAGCATTATGGGAGACGATTTCCGGGTCAACAATATCAAAGTCCGGAAATCCGAATGCCGGGTTTCCTCCATAATTCCAGGGATGACCATCTTCCAGAATTGTTATTTTGAATAATACTGTATCACGATCTGCAGGACCGGGAGTTACTATAAACTCCTCGCTGTAAAATGGATCCCGAATAGGAAGTAATCTTGCTTCGCCAGCCGGGTCACCATAGAAAGCAAACTCGTCTCGTTCATAGGAAATATTTCCCTGGTCAACACCAGGTGTATTATTGATCTGATCAAAGAGCAATGATTGGTTACTTAGAAATGTAGCTTCCGCATAAGTAAATTTATCCTGCTCATGCCACAGGTATTCATGAACTCCCTTTCCATTATAGCAATACCCGATAGTTACCAAATAGCCTGCATATTGATAAGCTCCGGCTGTATGAAACCAAGCAGGTACCATTGAATCCATGTTCTGTATTTTTCCTATTAGACAAGTATAGGGATTAAACACTATCTTGGGATTAATGGAATTTACATCTACATTTGGTCCGGAGTAAGGATCACCATATAATTGACCCGCAGATGATCTGAAGAATCCTTCCTGTCCAGAAGTTGGATAATGACGCTGCCACTCATTATGATTTCCATGTCCGGCAGTCATGAATAAATCAATTTCATTCGTATTTAAAAGTGTAACAAGAGTATCGACACAATCAGTGGGTCCAACCAGAGTATCAATTATTCCATTTTCGTATTTGACTACCATGTGATTGTATAAATGACAGGCAAAGTAATAACCTTGTTGTGCATAATTCAAAAGGCTTCCGCAATCATTGAGTATTATACTGGAAATTGTCATACTAACAGGTCCGGATACTACGTTCAAAGCATCCTGTGCATCATATCCGGTTATAACACCCCAGATCGCATCGCCATAAGGATCATCATCTAATGCTCTCATTAATTGATGTACAGTATTTACAAAAGTTTTTGACGCATCCAGAGGTTTAGCTACAAAGCCGACATGAGTAGGGTGATATTCTCCCAATTCTATTTGTACATCCCACACATTTGTTTCAAAAGTAAATACTGTTCCACCATACTTCATCTGTAATGAATCCACTACAGGTGCCCAATCAGGGTCCTGGTATGTGGAACTCTTTACTACCACAGCATATGTTACAGTTGGTGGTTCCTGATAATGAATCGTGAAATTAGCATCCGAAATGTCTTCTGTACAATTATCACATTCATCGAATACTGTTACTTTTATCAGGCATTCATCGGACGGTGTGTTAGGAACTTGCCAGGAAAAGCTTTGTGGGTTTCCAGTATGCGTGGCAATCAAAGTCCAGTCTGCGCCATCATTGATAGAATAAAAGACACTATCTCCAACGACACCAACATTATCATCTGCAATCCAGCTAATAGTTTGCCATTCAAATGTTGCCCAGTTTTCTCCACCGTTTGGTGAGATTATGGTCACTGAAGGTGGGGTTGTATCTTCCATAATAGAAAAACACCCGTCTGATTCATCTGAAGCAGAATTATCCCCCCAATCAAATACAACAACTTTTACCTTACATTCATCTGAAGGTGTATTGGGAATTGTCCATGAATAAAGTTCAGGGTCACCTGTCTGAAAGATTATGGGTATCCATGATGTTCCGTTATCGATGGAATAATACAGGCTATCTGCAACAACACCAACATTATCACTATCTGCCCAGCAGATTTCTTGAATCTCACCTACATACCAGTTCTCTCCTCCATTGGGAATTAAAAGTTCAACTACCGGTGGTTCGATATCATCTTCTGTAAACAATAAAATATCATCAGCTCTCAACAATCCATAGAATGGACCTCCACTGTTTCCCCTGCTGGTTGCGCCAAATTCTATGCCATTAACCTGGGCAGTAGAAAAGCCGGCAATGTCATCTAATATGTTTCTCTGCAAATTGTTCCAGGCTGCTTGAGTTCCTCCTGTACAATCAATATATTTGATCAAATCTGTAGATTGTGGAATCGTATAATTGTAGGTATCAAGCCAGTACTCAACTTTTCTATCATCAGATAAATGTACTACTATTTTCTCAAAGGCATAATCAAGGTTGCCACTCTTATCGAAGTAGTAATAAAGATCCAGGAAAATAGCAGGAAAATCAATGGTATGGTAAAGACCTGTCCAGCCTCCCCAACCTCCAAATTCATGGTGATGCTTTGTCTGAGTAGAGTAAACGGAATTATAACCTTCTTCAAAAGACCAGGTACTTGGTGGTGTTTGCAGTGTACCGGTTTGCACCCAATCACCCCATTGTCCTGTCTCCCAATCTTCAAAAAACGTTTGTGCCAGCACGACCATTGGTAAACAAATAAGTACAAATAAAATCAAAATAATTCTCATTCTAACTTTCATTTTCTTCCTCCCTTTTCTATTTTATTATTAACATTTTTTTGATATTCGATTTGTTCACATCATTAATTAATCGATAGAAATAAATACCTGAAGAAACCGGTTGGTTGCTTTCATCCGTTCCATCCCAGACTATTGAGTGCTCTCCTGCTGATATTGTTTCATTAATAAGTGTTTTAATTTTTTGACCTTTGAGATTATAAATTATCAATTTGGTGTCTTCATTGATTTCAGTGTTTAATGAAAAAGAAATTGTTGTAGTTGGATTGAATGGATTGGGATAGTTATAGAGAGTTTGATTAATATGCTCCAATGCATCATCTGCGCTTACTAGGGCGGATGCTTCATTACTCAATCTTGATTCTGCATCTGCCTTTATTACTGCTGTGACGCCATAAAAATCTTCCGTTGAACCTGCATAATCACAATATGTTGTATCGAGCACAGTTGTGTAATTAAGTTTTGTATAGGGTCCACCGGAAAGATCACTGCGATAAATGTTATATCCAGCAAGATCAGGTTCAGAGTTTGCATTCCAGGATAGATAAATATGATCTGTAACATATTCTGTCTCTAGATTTTCTGGTGATTTCGGGTGCAGGAAACCTGTGTTCCAGGTATCATGGAAATAAGTTCCCCATTCTGTAAGATAGCTTCGGTATTGAATGTTTGGTATTGTCCATAAATTAACCGTTCCATTATTAACCACAAGAGCGATCTCAATATCTCCGTCTCTATCCACATCGGCTACTACAGCACTATTTACCGCAGATGTACCTCCAGCAGAAATGGGCCAGTCTTCAACGATAGATCCATCTCCATTAAATGCATGAAGACTGCTGGAATTATCTCCAACAATGATTTCTCTATCTCCATCATCATCAAGATCAAATATTATAGAAGAGCATTCCAGACCGGGAACCGTAACAGGCCATCCGAAAACGGTTTCACCCGTCAGGTGTTTTGCGTTCATTTCATCTGAATGTCCACCACCAAAAATTTCAAAACTGCCATTATTATCAATGTCTGCAGGTACGGACATAACAAATGTTTGCGGACCGGGAAAGACCTGAGGCCAGTTTGTATAATTTGTTCCATCGTGATGATAGATACCCACGTAATCTGTATTAGATGAATAATATGAATGAAGTATCTCCAGGTCGTTGTCTCCATCAAGGTCTGCCAATATTGGTTGGGCATAACTCATCCCTCCGGCAATGTTTAATTTTGGCCAGCCCGGTTTAATGATCCCATCTTTATCCCACAGGTAAACAGAATTGAATGAAACAGCACATATCTCTGGAATTCCATCATTATCAACATCGCCTACAGAAGGAGTTGCCACGCACATATAATCCAATAATTGAGGCCAGCCGGGATATGTTGTTCCATCACTATTAAATACAAGTACACGTCCATCAGGATAAAGCCTTTGTCCCAAGATTATTTCAAGACTGCCATCATTATCGAGGTCATAAATTACAGGAGACTTCAAGGCACCAGTTTCACCAACATACTGCGGCCAGCCGGGAACATCTGTACCGTCATTATGCCATGCATAAAGCATATTAGATTTTCCTACTGCAACTATTTCTAATCCGGGATATGCAGGGTCTATATCACCGACAGCACATTTTGATTGAATATAATCCAAACCTGTTTTTGGCCAACCGATAAGTTCATTACCCAGAAAATCCCATACATGAAATGAACCGTCTGTAGAACCTGCTAAAATTTCAAGTAAACCATTATCATCAACATCCGTCAGAGTAACTCCGGTGGGAGCAAATGGATAGGTAGTTGACATTGATTTTGGCCAGCCCGGCATTTGCTCTGGTTGCGTACGATGAAGTGTTTGGGGTTGTTGAATTGTTTCTTTAAATTGAAGTCTTCCATCAAGGTCTGTTCTATAAACCTTCACCGATATTAATTCTGAGTCAGCCTTCTGATTCTCTGCAAAAAGAATTGCAGATATAATGATAAAACCAATAATAAACAAAAATACAAAATTACTTTTGGAAATAGTCCTCACAACTTTCATTTTTTCCTTCTCTCCTTCTTATTTTAATAACAACATCTTTTTGATATTAGATTTATTTACATTATTTATTAATTGGTAAAAATAAATACCAGATGAAACCGGTTTACCACTATCATCTGTTCCATCCCAGACTACAGAATGTGTACTCCTCGTTCCCAAACCCCTGTTTGGGAACGTAACAAACGTTTTAACCTTCTGCCCTGCGAGATTATAGATAATTAGCTTAGCGTGTTCTGCAGTGAGATTAAAAGAAATCGTTGTAGTTGGATTGAACGGGTTGGGGTAATTTGAAAGGTTTATGTTTTCAGGTTTATTATAATCAGAAGAAATGCTAGTGAATTCACGATTTGTGATATACCAAACCTCATAATCGTTACTCCCATAATAACCTTCTAAATAGGTTATATGGCAATTTTGCAAAGAATCTACACACATTGAAATATCCGTAGTATGTTCATCATTGCTGGTTAGTTGTTCAATGTCTTCAAAATTTCCCGAAATATTATTCACATAATATAATTCATGTGTATTTGTAGTTCCAAAAACTCCACCGATGTATGCAATATGAACATAATCGTTATGATCCAATACTAAACTTGTGGGTCCATCCATACCGTTAATTGTTGATATCGTCACAGTTGGATCAAAACTTCCGCTAATATTATTAACATAAAAAACACCACCATGATATCCACCATAAGAAATATGAATATTGTTTGAAGAATCTATTCCTATTGAAGAGTGCCAGCGTATTGTTCCTACACTTATTGTTTCTAATGTACCAAATGAACCGGAGATATTGTTCGTATAGATAATATTAGCTCCGTTTTCAAATACAAGATGAACATAGCCGTTATTATCTAATGCAATCGATGGTCTGGTATAATTCGTTCTGGTTCCAAAAGTTATTTGGATTGGTGTTCCAAATGTTCCACCCTCGTTATTAACATAATATATATCCCAGTTACCATATTCATAGTATCCGTATTTATAAACAACATGAATAATACCTGCTGAATCGATGGCAAAACTTGAACGTTCGGGAACAAAGACACCGACATCAGTCGATGTGAAACTCACCTGTATTGGATCGCAAAAATCGCCATTTATATTGTTTGTATAAAATTCTTCATAGTCGTCACCATCATCTCCTTTAAATACAATATGTGCATTATCATCCTGGTCGAATTTTAAACATGGATAAAGGTCTTCTGTGCCATTGTTGGTAACCATTACCGGTGTTCCTGTAATTTCAGTTAAATAGTAAATGTCATAATCACCATCATTATTTGAACACCATGCAAAATTCGGATTTTCATAAGAATCCAAAGCTATTGAAGACATACTTTCTGCATAATTATCGTCGGTGAGTTGAAAACTTGTCCAATCAGCATATACAAAACTTGATAACAGAAAGCAAAATAAGATTAATATACTTTTAAATTTTTTCATAGTTTCTCCTATTTCGATAAAATCATTTTTTTAACTTTCTGAAAATCACCTGCTTTCAATTTGTAGAAATAGATTCCTGAACCGACTCGATTGCCATTGGAGTCTCTGCCATTCCAGATAGCAGAATGCTCTCCGGCTGGCAATGCTTCATTAATAAGTGTTTTCACTTTTTGGCCTTTGATGTTGTAGATTTTAAGCGAAACTTTTGCATTCTCTTTGAGAGAATAACTTATCGTCGTAGTGGGATTGAAGGGGTTGGGGTAATTATTAAAATTCAATTCGGATAATTGAATAGTATTATCAGAAGCATCATTTATTAAAGAATCGTCCCAAATTATTGGAACTGTAAATTGCCCGACATCCGTGAGAACAAAAAGGGAATCATACAATAGTTCTCTGTTTGCGGTTAAGGTCGGTAAATCAAGATAAATTATGCATTCAAGGGAATCATTTGGAGCTAGTAGTTGCGGAAAGGGAAGGTTATATGGATAATAGTAAAAAGAACCTGTTATGTAAGCAAAAGTGATAGCATTGATATTAATATCTATTAGAGAAATATTTTTAATCTTGAAATCTTGAGAAATTTCTGTAATAAAAAACAAAGAATCGGGTGTGAATTCGAGAAATGTATCCGGTTGATAATACTCTAATTCGAAATCTACATTTTCAGTTATTTCTCCAGATAGTACCTCAACGCCATAAATTGTTTGAGGCAAATAATTTTCTAACCACGCTGTGACATCATATGGAGAAGCAGATGTTCCAATTGTAATTAAATAATCACCGTTTTCATCTGGATGAACAGGAGCTCCAACACCAACATTTACATCTTCCACATTACCTGTTCCGCCTAAAAGAGAAATTGTTCCGCTTATATATCCAGGATCGGTTATTGTTTCTGCTTCATAACAACCCATATCAATAATGAAAATATTGTCTCCATTGCCATCTTGAATTCGATCATTTCCAACTAAATCAAATTCAGGAAGATGTAATCCGGTCGTATCAATTGTTCCAGCTTCAATACACGGACTACTAACTAATAAGGTGAAATCATTAGCATTTGGATTTATAAAACAAGGATTGCGAGAAATATTGCCACCCAAATCTATAGAGTTGATTGGAATTCCACCTTCAATGCAAGAATTAGAAATAAATGCTTGAGAATCTAAAGTGATATTTGTTGTATTTCCCCAAACAATACAATTAATTATCTCCGGTTGATTCCCCCAAGGTATCTCAATTCCGTATATTTCATTATTTACGATTGTATTATTAATCATTCTAACTTCTTCAACTAAGCAATTAATGCCCATCCAACAGTCAGTGATGAAATTATTCATAATTTCAGACTGAGAACCATTTGAAATTTGAATGCCTATATGGTTATTTGAAATTGAATTACTTGAAATGAATAATGTTGATGCGGTACCCGTTTCAATACCACGGGAAAAATCACCGGAGGAACCAATGATTTCATTGCCTATTATTGTTGCTGAAGAATTGCTTACAAGTATTCCTTTACCAACATTACTGATTTTATTGTTGATTATCGTGGGTGATGCTCCATAAGAAATCTGTACACCACGATCTGCGTTTTCAATTAGATTTTCACTGATCAAAGTAGAAGAGAGAGAATCGCATCTAATTCCATAAGGACCACCAATATCAATGTGATTATATTTTATTTGCGGGGAAGAATTTGAACAGTGAATCCCTTTTGAGCTTCCTCCTCCTTGCCCGATTTTGAATCCTATAAGCATGGCTTCACTACTTTCGTTGTTTTCTAAGGTTACAACATAATTCCAGTTTATATTATACCGAATAACCGTAGAATCAATATAGATGCTGTCTGCAGTAGTAAGAAATAATGAACCTACAACTATGTTTTTTCCATTAAAATTAATCATTTCAAGATAATCACCTGGTTGTACAAGAACAGTATCACCATCAACTGCAACATTTATCCCTTCCTGAATTGTTGGCTGATCTGCTGGGATGTTGATAATTAAGGCATTTACTTTAACATACAGAAGGATGAGTAGAAATCCCATTAAAATTATTTTTTTCATCATTCCTCCTCAATTTTCTTGATTTTACTTCACCAAAATCATTTTGTTAATTGCCTTTGAATTTCCATCAATTCTTAGTTGATAGAAATAAATCCCTGAACTAACGGGTTTATCAGAATAATCTCTCCCATTCCAGACCACTGAATGCTGACCTGCTGAAAGCTGATTGCTAACGAGCTGTTTTACTTTCTGACCTTTGATATTGTAAATTACCAATTCGGTGTTTTCAGTGTTTTCGGTGTTTAATGAAAAAGAGATCGTTGTGGTTGGGTTGAACGGGTTAGGGTAATTTTTTGAATAAAAACCAACCGAGTTAATTACTTGTTCGTCATCAATTCCAGTAAATATCTCAGGTTGGATAGAACCTGTATTAAATCTATCGTGCTTGAACATTGGCCAGAATCCAAAATCCGGGAAGAAAAGATCTTCTTCATCCAGGAAAACAAGATTCCCATTATTTGAAGAGAAAGCCAATTCAATATCACCATCATCGTCCATATCACTAAGTGCTGGCGTTGGGCTGAATGTTCCTGAACTTCCTTCATCATCAAGATAATAAGGATAACCATCAACAACAGAACCATCTGAATGCAATGCGAAAATATAATTATGTATTTTCACAATTATCTCCACACTGGTTGTATCTCCATCTATATCGGCAATGATCGGTGAAGAATTAATATTCCCCGCAGAACCTGTATGATCTAATACAACAGGCCAATTAGCTACAGCATTCCCATCATGATGAAAAGCATAAAGCTTCTCCAGAAAAGTTGGACCGGGAACGTATCCACCTATTAATATTTCGATGTCACCATCGCCATCCAAATCTCCCAAGGCAGGAGAAGAAAGCCTGCCATAAGTAACAGTTACAGGCCAGCCGGGCTTTAAATTTCCTTGCGAATCGATAACATACAATGAATCTTCGTCAGTCTCGCTGTAGGCAATAGCTACTATTTCAAGTGTTCCGTCATTATCCAGATCGCCAATTGCCGGAGCAGTCTTTACCACCCCGCAAGTTTCGAAAGGAAAACCCTCTACAACAGAACCATCCATATTCCATGCATAAATTTCGAAAGACTCAGGGACAACAGGTCCCTGAAAAGTTCCTGCAACTAACTCATATTCATCATCATTATCGATATCTGCAATTGCAGGAGAACCTATATCGTAAGGTGCACTCACAGGCCAGCCAGGTAAAATATTTCCATCATAGTTGAAAATATAAAGCGAACTACCGGAAGGATAAATTATTTCCAACTCTTCATCGTCATCTACATTAAATAAAACAGGTGATTTATGTGCTCCGTAATACAGAGGAAATCCCGGAAGAGAATTACCGGATGAATCCCAAACATAAAGCGTAGACCAGCTTCCAGCAACAATATCAGTTATTCCATCATTATTTACATCACCTATTGCAGCAGTTGCAGAAAATGGAGAACCAACCTGCTTGGGCCAGCCCGGTAGATCGTTACCGTTTATATCTATTGCATATACAAAACCAGCTCCATAAGGATTTGGTTGGTGACCGTATGTTGTCATTATTATATCTTTGACGTCATCTCCATCCAGATCAGCAATTTTCAAGGAAGAAAGAACAGGCGATTGGGTATGATAATTCCAATCTCTTTCTCTATTTTCCAAAAGGTTTGTCTGATGTGAGTTATTAATGAAAAGATCTTCCCCAGTATCAGAAAAAGATGATTTGATAAATTCTGTTTTGCAAAATAGCGAACCATTTGCAACCACAAAAACAAACAATATTATTAAAAAACCTTTAATAAATTTTTTCATGTTTCCTTCCTTATTATTTAATCATCAGCATTTTCTTCGAAATTTCGATATCTCCTGATTTTAATTTATAGAAATAAATTCCTGAAGCTTGATTCTCTGCATTCCATACTTTTGAATGCTTTCCTGCTGGTTTGAGTTCATTCACTAAAGTTTCAACTAACCGACCTTTGATGTTGAAGACTTTCAAATTTACTTTGCTGTCTGCTGTAAGCTGATAGCTGATTGTTGTTTCTGGATTGAAGGGGTTGGGGTAATTTCCGATTAGTTCTGTTGATATTGGAATTAATTCATTTTCAGATTCAACAACCGGGTTTAAAGTAAAATCTACTATCGCACTGTCTGGCCAAAATAATTCAACATTTTCCACTGTTTCAGGATAATATCTATCAAGTGATGCTGACAAAGTATATATTCCCGGCCAAAGGTAAAATTCATAATAACCGGTTGAATCCGGATGAGTAGAATCAGCATTTGCAGTAACAATAACATCCTCAACATTACCAGTTCCTCCATTTAACATTACTATTCCGCTAATTTCACCATACCAATATACATCAAAACCGATAATATCGTCAATATACCAGTAATCAATATTAAATGAATCACCATCAAAAACCCATGCAATCTGTAATGTTTCTGAACCAATATCTGGCGTTGATATCTCTACAAACTCTACTGTAGCTGGTGTTTGCTCTGATGGTAAAACTGCAGCTACATTCCAATTAATTCCATCACTTGTGGTTTCAAGACGCAGGATATAATCTCCATTAAAATCATTTATCATATACTTGAATTCTAATTCAATTACTGATCCATTTGAAATTCCTGAAGTATCTATTGGATATGTAACAAGTCTTGAAATTCCGATGAAAGTAGGTGTCCAACTGAATTTAGCTTCAGGAGCATACCCGCCAGCATTGTTGGATGTTGAAGCAGACCAGTTCGTCTGTCCTAAACCATCAATATACCAGCCATCAGGTGGAAAAGAACCCGATGAAAAATCTTCGTAAATATAATTTGCTGGAGGTGGCCAAATATTTGAAGTTGCTGTTCCTCCATCACCCACAGAATTATAAGGAGTTACATCATAATAATAATAACTCGGTATAGTTATTGTATCATCTATCCACTCTATATGAATGCCGATAAGTTCAAATACTATGTTGTCAGGATGTCTGAGAATATGATAACCTAAAATCGGTTCATTAAATGCACCTCCATGTAATCCGGTAGTTGGATTATCCCAGGTAATTTTAGCAATCAGGGTGTCACCAATGCTGATGTCTTCTAACAATAAATTATCCACAGCAGCAGGCATATCTTCTCCTATCCAGACTGTTTCAATAACAGGGATTCCTTCTCCATAACTATTATATCCTACAACTTTGTAAACATACAATCCGGATATGGGAACTGTGTTATCAGTACAATTTCCGGGACCTCCAATTACCGGGTCAAAGTCTGTATATATCAGCTCATTATCCCGGTAAACTCTCATCTCAAGTAATTCTGGAAGTGGAGATCCACCAACTGTTTCTGTAGGGCAAATCCAGTTAATCTCCGTGGTTAAAACTCCACCTGCATTTGGAATTACAAATACATCTGTAGGTGCCCCTGGGTGAGGACAATCACAATATGCTAATTCCAAACCCCAAATTACATCATTTTGACAAAGCCCTCCAATAATCCATAGACCTGGAAAGATCTGATCAGTAATATACAAACCACCAGCCATTCCAGTTAAAGGGGTAGCATTAGACACATCAAAGTTCACACCGGTTTCAACTCCTGTGGCAATCTCAAACTGGACAAGCTGATTCTGGGATGGACCATCCTGGCAATAACCCCAAAGATATGGTCCTCCAGGAAGTACATCTTCCCAGGCAAAACCATAAAAACTGCTGAAAGAACCGCAGGGAAAACTGTTCACAAATGAACCTGATCGGTCAAAAAGAGTAATTGCATCTGACCAGTTATTTGCCCAGAATCCATCTGCAATAGGATCATACGCTATTGCACGAACTGCTATTGGAGCGTTAATTGTACTTATTGTTGTCTGAGTATCAAAGTCCATCTCATACACTGTGTTGGTTGCTGCTGCTCCATAGAAATATTGTCCATCATACGCAAGATCACGGATACTTCCCGGACATCCGTCAACTGTAAATTCTCCTATGTATGTGCCATCGAGTTCATACTTGTAAAAAACATTTCCATTCCATTTTGTTGTATAAAAATAGTTGCCGTCGCATTCGATACCTGCTTCTCCATCTCCCACACCTAAAGGAAAGCTGAATTGAAGATCAAAAAGCTCATCTGTGGATGAACCGTGATGAGAGTGAGCTGTTGTATTCGGGTCGCGTTCATAAGAAGATTTTTCAAAGCGTCTTCTTTCTGCTGTATTTAGATTTCCAGAAATAATGTAGAAAATTATTAAAATAAAAATTGTCTTTTTCATAAAATCCTCTCAAAAGATTTTTTAAAAAATTCCTTAATAAACAAAATCTAATTTTTCTATCTCAACAGCAACATCTTTCTTGTTTTAGAATATACACCTGCTTTTAATTTGTAGAAATAAATGCCTGATGAAACCAGTTGATTATTTTCATCCGTTCCATCCCAAATAACACTTCTCGTTCCTATCCGGCAGCTGCCGGATGGGAACGGATAAAGCGTTCTTACTTTCTGTCCTTTCATATTATAAATTACCAACTCCGTGCTCTCCGTGTGCTCTGTGGTTAAAGAAAATGAAATCGTTGTGGTTGGATTGAACGGGTTAGGGTAATTATTTAATAACGTTGCATTTATTTCAGTTAATTCATTATTTGAAGCAGATGTTAGATTTGTACCCAAGAACACACCAATATCAGTCCCAACCATAAAATTTGGAGTGTAAATTGGATAAAACTCAAAACAATAAACCTCATCGATTTCAAGGTAATTGCCAATTTGTTGAACTTGACCGTTTTCTTCCGGTTCAACTAAAAATAAGTTACTAAAGTAATCAATACATCCAACAACTAAATAACTTTCATATTCATAAATACTATTTGGTTGGAATAACCCGCAGATATAAGTCAAAGCTGTAATTTCATTGTTTTCATATTCAACTCTATAAACCGCATCACTATAACTACCACCACCACTTGCGATATAAACTTCATCATTGTTGGGATAATCCCGAACGTATATATCTGTTATCAATGAAGGCGTTGTAAGAAAAGTATAGCTTCCTTCATTTTCAAGATATATCTCGTTTCCAGCTGAGATAAAAAGTGTTCCATCTCCATTTTCTTCAACATCTGTAACTTGCATAGAATTAAAGAAATCTATCGTTGTCCATTCATCACCATTTGAAGAATAGAGAAGCCCTCCCTCTATTGCATAGCCATAACCATAATAAAAACCGGAAGATAGCTTTTTCACAAAATGAGGATAGAAGTACCAACCTATCAATTCAAATTCTTGAGTTGCAATATCAAACTCATATAAACCATCACTATTGCTACCGCAACCAAATGCACAAAAAATTCGATTATTTGGATTGTCAGGAACAATTGAGACAGGTCCGATATTTGTTGCTATACTGAAAATGTTTAAAGAATCCTGATTTGTGAAATATGCTAACCCACCGCCATTACCGGGTAGAGCAAATAATAATCCGTATTCAGAAATTCCGCTTATTGTTGAGAATTTCATATCAGCAACAGGTCTATCGATCATTGGATACAGTTGATCCCAATCTCTGATTTGGGAAAAGAGGGCTGAATGGAATAAACATAAGATTAGAATAATAAAACAGATTACTCTTTTTTTAGATGAATAATTGTTTAACAGCATAATAACCTCCATCCTTGGTTAAAAAAATTATCAAATTTTTAAATAGAACAAATAAATTACTGCTTGTTTCATAACTCCTCCACATTTAAGGTGTTAAGGTTCATTACATGTTTCATTTCATCATTAGCATTTTCTTCGAAATTTCAATATCTCCTGATTTTAATTTATAGAAATAAATTCCTGAAGAAACCGGTTGGTTGTTTTCATCGGTTCCATTCCAAACCACACTTCTCGTTCCCAAACCCCCGTTTGGGAACGAATCAAAAGTTCTGATCTTCTGTCCTTTCATATTAAAAATTACCAACTCCGTGCTCTCCGTGTGCTCTGTGGTGAGATCAAATGAAATCGTTGTGGTTGGATTAAATGGATTTGGATAGTTCGGATGAAGAGTGATCCCCGGATACAATTCATTTAACTCTCCATCAGGAACACCGCTGGGTAAGTTCTGATAAAGTTCCATATTTACCTGTAATTCCTGGGTTGTGATTAGTTTTTCTTCATTGGAAAAAACTGCATACCACGAATCTGAACTTGGAAGAACAAAATCTATATAATTCGCAGTACTATTTTGATTTATTTCAAAACCTTCAAAGCTTTGACTGTTCGTATAATTATTGAAATTATCTTCATCACAGATAAAGAAATCAATATGACCAGGAGTGGCTGATTTGGAAAATTCATTATTATCGTCGAAATTGGTGCCATATAAAATTTCTTTGGGAAGTTCATAGTTCACAACAAAGCGATAATCATCTGTAGGATTTGCAGGAGGAGAATCTGGAGAAATATCCAAAGCAGGTATTGTGCCTGGCAGGGTTACATTCCAATTATAAAAAATTCCGGAACCGGCATTTGTAATCACAGTTTCCATACCTGTTGCAGGATAATTCCCAATACTACTTGTAACTTGAGCAGTATAAGTTCGGTCGTCACCAAGAATAAATTGTTTTTGACCATTATAACAGGTCCAACCTGCCGTACAACCCCAACTTACACATGGAGTACTATATATCTTAATTCTTGCACCATCAACAGGATTTCCATTGCTGTCTGTGACATTGACATTAAGCGTGCAGACAAGTGTATGTTGTTCCGTGATATCCCAAATAAAACTATCACCACGCCAGATAAATGAAGATGCTACATTAGGAGCACTACTCCAGGTATCATAAACTTCCGGATAATCGATCCATGTATTAACCGGTTCCCAGCAAACCCATCGTCTATCCCAAAATTGGTTTACCTTGTGATTGTTACTATACATAACATCAACTACTGTTGGGATAAGTGCTGCTCGTCCGACTGCGGAAGTTAAATATGAATGAACACTGCAAGTACCGATATGTTGTCTGTAAATCCGTACCGGTTGGTCATGATGTGGATTAGACTGGAATGTCATCACATCCTGAACCCATTGAGTAGAAGCGCCAACAGCACCGTTATCAACCGTATTTTGCTGGCATTTCCAAAGAACCTGACAGGTATCGAGATAAGTTCGAAGCATTGGATATCCTGCATCATTGTGATTCATCAGGAAATCACGCCAGAATACCCCCGTAGGTGGATCTGCCGGAGTACCTGTATCGGGATTAATATAATTCGGAACTTCTTTATGTAATTTCGGATGGACAATATACCAATAATAAATTTCCCGCGGTATTTCAAATTCCTGAATAACTCCCTCTTCCTCAACCTGATAAACAGCAGTTGAATAATAATCATCACCTTCATAATCAACAATATCAACATATTCAAAGAAATTATCCATCATATACAGAAACTCTACATTCTCGATCAATACTTGTGTATCCATAGAAGAAGAGAGTGTTTGTGGAGCAATATGCGCTACCTCGAAACATATTTCGTCAACTAAAGGATCTGTAGCATTGATTATAAGATTTGCATACAAATTCTGGGTATCTTCATCCAGTCTGCTGAAATTATCTCTTAGATCAGTTTTAAGCCAACCGGGAGCAATATCTACAGCAGCTTCAGCATCATCTGTAAGATTTTCCGGCGGTAGAATTGAAACAAGAAAGTTAGTAGCAGATTGAAGCGTAATGTAACTTTTTTCTCCAGCAGGCAGCAATTTTGAAAAAGATAAAGAATCAATTAATACCCATTCGGCTGATAATGCGCAAACAAAAAAAATACAAAAAATAATAAAAAATACGGCTTTCATAATAATCTCCTTTTGTTATTCGAACATTTTTCCCTCATTATTTTGAGTAGTTAACTATACAATTATTATAATTAACTTCTACGATTCAATTTTTTATTTCTTATAGGACTTATGTAAAGAACTTTTTCTCAAGATAAAGGTTTTTTTTTAAAAAAATAAAAAATGAAATAAAAATAAAGGAGATCTGCACCTTTTAAAAAGGTAAACGAGAATTTAGTAGAAAAATTATATTCATTACCAATTAATATTCTTCTATCTAATAGAAAATTCTTGACTCTGAATTACCGTTTTTTTTGGTTGCTTCCTGTTCGGGGCGTAGCGCAGTCCGGTTAGCGCACTGGTTTTGGGAACCAGGAGTCGGAGGTTCGAATCCTCTCGCCCCGACCAGTTCTTTAGAAATGGTTTGACAGCAATAAGTGAGATTAGAATTTCGCTTTCAGAAAGTAACAAGGGCGTGTAGCTCAGTTGGGAGAGCGCCTGCCTTACAAGCAGGTGGTCGGGGGTTCAAGTCCCTCCGCGCCCACCATTTTTTATACCGTCAATATCGCCGGTTTTTTTATAAAACAATCTTTTTTAGTTAAAAAATAAATTTCTTGACTCAATATACTCAGAAAAATAGACATTCTCGCAATTAAGGTTGTGAAATGGTTAAAAGAAAAAAGAAAAAAACGCAAAGCAGTAATAACTTCATATATATATTCCTCTTGGTGATATTTATATTAATGGTACTTTATTTAAATTCATCAAAGATCAGTACTTTATTAAAAAACACGCAAAGAGATAAAACAAAAATAACAGCAAAAGAGCTAAAAGAAAAAATCACTGTTCAGGATGCTGTTGCTCATTCAATAAGATTACTGGGAATTCCTGACAAGAACTTCAGTAATCACATTGGCGATGATGGTATCTACATATCTCTGGGAATAAATAAAAATGAGATGGATTTGAATTATGCCAATATTATTATAACGGGACAAGTCGAACTTATTGGTGGCAAACTTGTATCCGGTAAAGAAATTAACAATGGTAATAAGCAGATTTTGGAATTCATGGATACAAAAGATTCCCAGAAATATATTGTGACTTTGTATTATACCAAATCAAAAACCAGCAACCGTAAGAAGACCCAATTAGCAATAGTAGTTGATGATTTTGGCGCACAAAATGATAAATTACTCGATGATTTCTGTAAGCTTGATCCTAATATTTCCTTCGCCATCCTGCCGGATCAAAAATTCTCGAAATTAGTTATGAACAAAGCAGTTAAGGCAGGTCATGAAACACTTATTCATATCCCCATGGAACCTGTAAGCTACCCTAAGAATAATCCCGGTAGTCATGCAATTTATGTTCATCTTTCAGACAAAGAGATCAGACGGCGCATGGAACGCTTTATAAAACAATTTCCACTTTGTGCAGGAGCAAATAATCATATGGGTTCTCTTGCCACAACAGATGAGAATGTGATGAGGAATGTGCTGGCTGTTTTAAAAAAACATAACCTCTATTTTGTTGATAGCAGAACGTCACAATCATCGATCGCTTATAAGATGGCAAAAAAGATGATGATACCTACCATCGAAAATCATCTGTTTCTGGATACACCATTTATCTCTGAAAAAACACTTAAAAGAAAGATCCAACAGCTTAAAGTAATTTGTAAGAATAACAATAAAATACTGGTAATAACTCATTGTGCAACCATAGAACGGTATGAATTCTTAAAGAACTTTCTGCAGCTGATAGAAGAACTGGATTTAGAATTAGTTCCAGTTTCCAAGCTTTTCGAATCTGAGCTTCCTGAAATATTATAGGAAGAAAAATGGAAATTTTAAAGGCAATTATTTTAGGAATTATTCAGGGATTAACGGAATTTTTGCCTATCAGTAGTTCCGGGCATCTGGTGCTAGCAGAACACTACCTGAATTTCAAACAACCCGATCTAAGCTTTGAGATATTTCTGCATCTTGGTTCGGTGATAGCAGTACTTATTTATTTCCGAAAAGATATTCTGTATCTTTTAAAATCCCTTTTCCTTTTCAAAGAAAAAAGCTCGGAACATATAAATAATCGAAATACATTATTTTACATGCTTGTAGCAACCGTAGTTACCGCTCTTATCGGACTTTATTTTGAAGACGCTGTCTCAAAAGCTTTCTTATCTCTCTATATCCCCAGCTTCATGCTTTTCATTACAGGGATAATACTTTTCATGTCTGATAAGATAGAGCCCCGGGGATTACATACACACCAGCTTGGTATCAGAAAATCCATCATTATCGGTCTGGCTCAGGCATTTGCTATCCTGCCCGGCATATCACGTTCGGGTTTCACTATAGCAATGGGAATTTTTACCGGACTAAAACGAGAAGATGCTGCCAGATTTTCATTTTTACTTTCCGTCCCCATAATTGTGGGAGCAAATATTCATAAATTTTCAAATATCACTGAATTGGAAAAACCGCAGTTCTTACTCTTTTTTATTGGAGCTGTTGCAGCATTTTTTTCAGGTTATTCGGTAATTTCACTGCTTATTTCATTTGTAAAAAAACAGAAGCTCAAATATTTTGCCTATTATTGCTGGTTTATTTCTATTTCTTCATTTATCCTTTATTTGTTAAAATAATATGCAAAGAAGAAAAAGCTTTCCTCATTACGAATTCCTTAAAGAGCTTTCAAATCTTAAACCAGCACCCCTTTTCTTGATACTCGGACAGGAATTTTATCTAAAAGATAAAGTTCATAAAGCTCTTATAGAAAAATTCACAACTCCCGGTTCGGAAGATTTCGATCTGGTTACATTTTATGGTGACAATTGCGAAACAGAAAATGTGATCGAGCAACTGGAAATGATGCCCTTTATGTCTAAGCACAGGATAATAATCCTAAAGAATTTTGATGAATTGAAAGTAAGCGGGAAAAACCTTATAGCAGAATATGTTTCCAATCCGGTTAATAGCTCTATACTAATTCTTACTGCAGAGAAGCCGGACGAACGCAGCAAGTCTGCAAAAGTTATCAATGAACAAGCAATATCAATAATATGCAGACCTCCATATAATGCAGAAGACATTGCACGCTGGCTGCGAAATGAACTTAGAGAACAGAATTACGAAATGAATAACGACTCTATCAATCTTTTTGCAAACAGCATCGAGACAGATTACCTGATCGCTGCAAATGAGTTGGAAAAACTGATCATTTATACCAAGAACACAGGAAAGATCACAATTGAAGATGTAAAAGAATCGGTGGGAAAATCAAAAACCGATAGTGTGTTTGACTTACAAAATGCACTGGGTAACAGGAATTTGAAGCAAGCTTTACAAGTCCTGGAAAACATGCTGGCAAATAACGAATCGGCTGTATTTATCATTACTATGCTCACGCGGTTTTTTTCTCAATTATGGAAAATCAAAGCACTGCAAAAAAAAAATATAAGTGATTCTGAAATAACCAATCGTTATCTTCCCGAAGTCTATTCAAAATTCAGAAGTGGTTACCTGAAATATGCAAAGAATTACCAGATCAGATCTATTAGAAAAGCTTTTTCCCTTCTTCTACAGGCAGATATAGATTCAAAATCTCTGAACACCAAAGAAGAGATCATCATGGAAACACTGATTTATAACCTTTGTAAATCCCAGGAGTAATATTGGATCAGAAAATTCGTGCCGGTTTTGTTTCCATCGTTGGTAAACCAAATGTAGGAAAATCTACTCTGATGAATAAACTGCTGGGAGAAAAACTGTCGATAATCTCTCCCAAACCTCAAACAACCCGCCAGCAAGTGAAAGGTATTCTTACCGATAAATCCAGGCAGATAGTGTTCCTGGATACTCCGGGATTCTTAAAAGCCCGGTATGAACTGCACCGGAAAATGCAGGAGTACTTGCAAAATTCACTAAAAGATTCCGATCTGATCATTTTCATAACCGATGCTCATAAATTTCCCACAGATTACGATAACCAGTTGTGTGAAATGCTGAATAAATTAAAAACCCCTAAGATCGCTATATTGAATAAGATTGACCTTGTAGAAGAAGATGTTACCAAAGAAAAGATAAAGCAATTATCGCTGTTAGACTTTGAAAAAGTAATCCCGCTTTCGGCTTTAAATCAGGATAAATTCGATGATCTGCTAACTTTTATAACCGTCTATCTGCCTTTTAATCCCCCTTTCTATTCCCCCGATGATGTATCTGATCTTCCGATGAGATTCTTTGTACAGGAAATCATCCGGGAACAGATATTCCTTAAATACAGAGACGAAATACCTTATGCATCTACCGTTGTGGTGGAACGTTACAAAGACTTTCCAAATAAAGTTGAGATATCTGCCAATATCTGGCTGGAACGCAAATCGCAAAAACCTATCTTGCTGGGAAAAAACGGTGAGAAAATAAAAGCTGTAAGAATTGCTTCCGAAAAGGAAATACATAAAATTCTAACTAAACGTACTAAAGTAGAATTGTGGATTAAGATCAAACCGAATTGGCGCAAAAAGAAAAATGCTTTAAAAGAATTTGGTTATAGTTAATTCTGTCATATATTATTTTGAAAAGTGAGCTGGAAAAAGTCATAAAATCATAGATCACAACCATCGGGAAAGCACTAAAAAAATATTTGACATCAAATAGTTCGGGAAATTATTTGTTTCCACCCTTTTGGAGGATTAGTTCTAATTGGTAAGACAGCGGTCTTGAAAACCGCCGGGCTTTGCCCTTGGGGGTTCGAGTCCCTCATCCTCCGCCAGAAACAATAGACGTGGAGAGGTGACCGAGTTGGTTGAAGGTGCGCGCCTGCTAAGCGTGTGTGGGGGTTAAACTTCACCGAGGGTTCGAATCCCTCCCTCTCCGCCAGTTTAATTATAGATTTTCTGGGCCGTCGACAAGTGGTAAGTCACATGGTTTTGGTCCATGCATTCGGGGGTTCGAATCCTCCCGGCCCAACCACTGAAAAGCCACAACAATGTGGCTTTTTTTATTTTTTGTAATTTTTTTATTACATTTTTTACAAAAATAAATTGACCATCACATTTTTCTTTCAAGTTTTGTATTCTGAATTGTTTTGGAAAATTTCCTTTCTTAAGCAGAAGATATATGGGAGATGTAATGAAAAAACGAATTCTGATAGTTGAAGATGAACAAATTATCGGAGAAGATATAAAAAGAACTTTAGAACAGTCCGGTTATTCTGTAATTGATGTTATAGCTTCCGGAGAGGAGGCTTTACAAAA
>JAUXIJ010000118.1 GCA_030621085.1 Candidatus Cloacimonadota bacterium
TTTTCGTCAAGATATGTTCATCTAAAACTGTGAGTTAAAGAAAATTCTTTACAGTTTTAATTAATTAAATTTTTTACATTTTTTTAGAGAGGATGGAACTGGTGTTTCGGCTGGTCTTCAAAACCAGTAATGGGCAGCTAAAACTGTCTACGGCAGGTTCGATTCCTGCCCTCTCGGCCATTTTAAATAACTTTTTACTTCCCAGCCAATTTTCTTGCTAAAACTACATTGACAGAAATAAACTTACGTTTTTTTTGTAAAAAGGTTAATTCTCATAGGAAAGAAAGAATGTATAGATATTGTTTGTTTATTTTGTTTGTAATACTAATTTCCTGTTCGAATCCGGTACCGGGATTTAACAAGGAAGAAGCCTTTTCTTATCTGGAAGCTCAATGTGATATCGGTCCACGTTATCCCGGTTCGGAAGAGATCGTTTTATGCAGGAACCTGATAATTTCCGAATTGAAAAAATTTGGTGCATCAGTTCAGAAACAGAAATTCATTATAGAAGTGAATGGCATCGAATATCAGGGTGTAAATATAATTGCCGGCTTCTATCCCAGGATGAGTAGACGAATCCTGCTGGGAGCGCATTACGATACCCGACCCTGGGCAGATAAAGAAGAAGATCCCGCTCTGCATAACACTCCCATTCTAGGAGCAAATGATGCAGCTTCCGGAGTAGCGGTTCTACTTGAACTGGCTTCTATTATATCTCAAAAACAACCCCGGCAGTATGGGATTGACCTGCTTTTTTTTGATCTGGAAGATATGGGAGAATACGGCAAGAACGAAACCTGGTGTCTGGGTTCCAGCTATTTTGCTCAAAATTTTTCCGGCGTAAAACACGAGAAAGCTATTATTGTAGATATGATAGGTGATGCAGATCTTGAAGTTGAAATAGAATATTTTTCATATCATAATAGTCCAAATCTTGTGAATGAAGTTTGGAATGTGGCTGAAGAAGCCGGCTTCAAAGAATTCAATGCCAGAATCACAAAAAGAATTTATGATGATCATTATCCGCTTATCGTAGCCGGATTCAATGCCATCGATATTATCGATTTTGAATATCCATACTGGCATACTTTGGAAGATACACCCGATAAATGCTCAGCCAATTCTTTGTATGTGATAGGTCAGACCCTGTTAAATTTAATTTATGGGGAAAAATGAAAAAGTTCTTAAGAAATTATTTGACCGGGAATGAGCAGAAGATCCTTCTTTTCATCTTGCTTTTTGCTTTTTTGGGTTTAATATTAAAATACACCGGATTGATGGCTGGCAATGATTCTGCAGTGGCAGATAGCTTGAATTTTAAAAAAAATTATGAAATAAAATATGATCTGAATACTGTAACCAAGGAAGAATTGATAACCATTCCCGGAATCGGTGAAAAGAAAGCAGCAGATATCATCGGCTATAAAGAAACTCAAGGATTCAGATCGAAACGTGATCTGATGAATATAAAAGGAATTGGTGAAAAATCATATCTTAAAATTGAAAAATATTTTTACAGCCTAGCTAACGAAGAAGAACTGGAAATATCCGAATCTTTTTCTGAAACAATAGAAAGCGAAAAGCTCGTAAAGATCGATATCAATAAAGCATCTGTGGAAGAATTGACGCAATTAAAAGGAATAGGGCCTACCAAGGCAGAAAAAATAATTGCCTTGAGAAATAAATTGGATCGTTTTACAAGTATCGAGGATCTTTTACAGGTAAAAGGCATAGGTTCCAAAACCCTTGAAAAATTTAAAGATCAAATAATTATAGGAGAATGATCATGGCTGATAAAGCTAAGCCCACCTTAACCCTAGCTCAGTTATATGAGAAACAGAACCAACCACTCGACGCATTGGTGATATACCAGCAATTATTAAATAAAGAATATTCAGATGAACTGGATGAAAAGATCAAAGATTTGAAAAATAAAATATTCACCGACAGTTCACTCGAATACAACTCCGTCATCGACAAGATATTCACCACAGAAGATAAAAAGAACTTCAAGATCCTTCCACATGATGAGTACGAAGCTTTTATTTTATCTCAAGCCCAACATACTAACGAGGAAACTTACCCGGAAGAAATGCTGAAGGAACAAACACAAAAAGCTGATACCGCCGAACCACTTACAGATGATATTCCTGAAAGTGAAAAGGAAATGGAAGAAGAACTAACTGTGGAAGTTACTCCAGACGAAACTGAAAATATAGCTTCAGAACCAGAACTACAGGAAGAAGAGACTGAGCCCTTCTCAGAAATACAAGATGAATCCGAGACTATTTCTATGGATGAAGAAATTACATCCGTTAGCAATGAACAGGAAATGGAGATATCAGATCAACCCGATACAGAAATGGATATCGGTATGGAAACTATGGAAGAAACTCTAACAGAAGAGAGCCGTGATACTGAAATTCCTGCGGAAGAACAAATAACTGAAGAAGATCAATTTGATGAAATACCGGAAACCGTGAGCGAAACAGACCTTGCGGCAGCGATTGAAAAAGAACAGACCAAAGATACAACTGAACCTGAAATTGAACAATCTGAGAAAATACCTGAACCAGAAAGTATTGCCAATCAAGATCAGGTAATTGAAATGGAAACTGAAATCGACGAATCATCTTCGGAAGTTGAACCTGTTGAAGAACCTGTAAAAGAAGAAGAAATTAAACCGGAATCAGAAACAGAACTACCAGGTGAAAAGACTTCTGAAGTAGAATCAAAAATTGAATCCATACAATCCTTAACAGATATCGAGGAAAAACTGCATACTCCAGAAGGAGCAGATGTCTTGGACCTCTTGAAAGATCTGAAAAATATTAATGCAGAGTCTCTAAACGATATCCTTATAGAAAATCTGGGAGAAGACAGAACTTTGGATGAAGTTAAACTTTCTGATGTCCATTGTGCGCTGGAACTGTTAAAAAACACAGATGAAATTGAAGAATAAAAACTTTAATAAATTATGCATTAAATGTGGAAAAAAATGTAAACAACCGGAAACCATAATTCTTCTGGGCTGTCCGAATTTTGAATTAAAACCACAGCAGCTCGAGATCAGGTTTTCTTACAGCAGGAAAAATGAGAATTATAACCGGAAAATTTAAAAAAGCTCATCTTTTTTCTGTTCCGGGAAAAACTTCACGCCCTACAACTGATTATACAAAAGAGGTTATTTTTTCCATCCTGCACGATTGTAATGACAAAACGGTACTCGATCTTTATGCAGGCAGTGGCTCTCTGGGTCTGGAAGCAATAAGTAGAGGTGCATCGTCTGCCGTTTTTGTCGATCTCTCCAATAAAGCGATCACTACTATAATCCGTAATATCAATAAACTCGGATGTAAAGATAGCTGCTTGATAAGGAAAAAAAAAGTTTCCGTTTATCTCAATAATTCTCCGGAAAAATATGACCTGATATTTCTGGATCCACCTTATAAAAAGAAATTGGTTGATAAAACTTTGGAAGCGATATTTGAAAACGATCTGCTGAACCCCGATGGAAAGGTGATAGTAGAACATTCCAGGGATGAAAAACTTGACGAAAAATGGGCTTCCAGAATTGAGAAACAGAAAATATCGGGAACAACCCGGATTTCGATACTTGGAGCGTAAATGAAAATTTATAATACTTTAACCAGGAAAAAAGAAGAATTCGTTCCCCTGAAACCAGGAAAAGTTAGTATTTATTTGTGTGGACCAACTGCATATAATTATTTCCATATTGGAAATGCTCGTACTTTTCTTTTTTTTGATGTTGTCCGAAAATATTTTACATATCATGGATTTCAGGTAACTTATGTTCAGAATATTACAGATATCGATGATAAGCTCATCAGTCAATCGATCAAAGAGAACATTCCTGTTCCCAAGATTGCAGAAAAATATATCAATGCATTCTTTGAAGATACCGATTCGTTAGGTATTCCCAAAGCAGATCATTATCCACATGCTACAAAATATATCGAAGAGATGGTCAACCTGATTAAAGAATTAGAAGAAAAGGGCTATGCCTACGAAGTAAATGGAGATGTTTATTTTTCCATTGATGCTGATAAAAAATATGGTGTTCTTTCAGGAAAGAAAATTGAAGATCTGAAAGCCGGAGCCAGAGTAGAAAAGAATATTCAAAAGAAACATCCCGGTGATTTTACATTATGGAAAAAATCTAAATCCGGTGAACCAAAATGGCAAAGCCCCTGGGGAGAAGGACGCCCTGGCTGGCATACAGAATGCGTGGTTATGTCACGCAAATTGCTGGGTGAAACTTTTGATATTCATGGCGGTGGAATAGACTTGATCTTTCCGCATCATGAAAATGAGATCGCCCAGGCACTAGCGTCTACAGGTAATATTCATGCCAGATACTGGATGCATGGTGGTTATTTGAATATCTCCGGAGAAAAAATGTCAAAAAGTCTTGATAATTTTTTCCTCGCCCGTGATGTTCTCAAAAAATACAATGCCGAAGCTATTCGTTTCTTCTTTCTTTCGAAACATTACCGTAGTTCTATCAATTACAATGAAGACCTTAT
>JAUXIJ010000086.1 GCA_030621085.1 Candidatus Cloacimonadota bacterium
GAAACATCCGAAGATGATAAAGGTAAAACAATAATAGAAACAGAAGAAGGCAATATTATCGTTGGAGGTTACCTAGAAGGATTTTCCGGTTTTCTATGGAAACTTGATTCAGAAGGTAACACAATTTGGTTAGAAATGGGATTGGAAAATTGCGGATATGGTTTTAGATCATTTGCAAAATCAAGTGATAATTCGATAGTTTCAATATTTGGTGATCTTGTTTTTGATAATAGTCTGCGCAAATTTGATAGTGATTACAACATCGAATGGACGAATAATTTGCCATATTATAGTGGTCACGGGGATAAAGCTTTGGGGATTACTTATTCAGAACATATTGTTGTAGCTTTGAGAAATTATTCATCGTGTGCAGCTTTAATCAAACTTAATCCTGATGGAACAGATATAAACGAAAATTTGATTATTTTTTCAAAACCAATTTTAGAAGCCTATCCAAACCCTTTCAACCCAATGATTAATTTTTCTTTCACTTTAGAAAAATTCAGCAAAGTTGAAATAAAAATATTTAACATCAAGGGTCAACTTGTTTCATCAATAAAAGAAGGTGTTCTTAGTAGCGGAAAACATATAATTTCCTGGCAGTCTATTAATCTCGCATCCGGCGTATATTTCGCTCAACTACAAGAGAATAATCGGGTTTTGGATACAAAAAAAATAATATTATTGAAATAAAAGGAGGAGAGTACGATGAAAAAAGGCTTATGTTTAGTAATTATTCTGCTGACAGTAAACAGTTTATTTGGAAGTTTTCTTGATGAAACCAAAACAATGGATGCAACTTTATTTGGTGCATTATTCGATGCGATCGACTATGATAACGGACACGATGAGGTTATGCGGTTTTATTGGGACAAATTAGTGGACGGCGCATCTCCGAATCCTACTTCTCGATATGAAGGCGAGGATGATTGGAGGGAAGAAAGAGCAGATTATGAACCGATTAACAAATTTATAATTTTCTATTTTTAATTTTATATTTACAAAGTCGTTATCTGATTTTCTTTTGCAGGAGAATAAGATAAAGATTTTCGAGGAGGTTACAATGAACCGAAAAATATTAATTCTTTTATTTATAATTTTGCATTTCACATTTTCCATTCGGCTTGTTGCCCAGGATACTTGGCTGCATACTTATGATCCCTTTTATGAGGCTATATTTAGTGTAGAAGATGTTATAATTTGTAGCGATGGTGGTTATGCAGTTAATGGCACTTGTATTGACCAAGAAACTACTATGGGTTGGGGTTTTGTTATAAAAACCGATAGTCTTGGTAATATGCTTTGGGCAAAGAAAGATACTGTAAGTTTTCAAATTGAAAATGAATCAAGAGCATTTGTAGAAACTGAAGATGGAGGAATTCTTTCTGCTTCGTATCGTTATACAAATGGTACTGCATTAATAAAAAGAGATACAGATGGTAATAGAGAATGGGTATGTTTATTGGCAGATATTCGTATAAATTCAATTGATAAAAATATCTATAATGAAATCATTATATCTGGTATTAGTTATCCGAATGCAATAATAGCAAAAATAAATGAAAATGGTGAAATTGTTTGGCAAAATTATTTTGAATTTGAAAATACTTTATGGTCTGTAATTCAAGCTGTTATAAGGTCAAGCGATGGAGGTTATTTACTAACCGGACGGGTAAAATATGAAGAAACAGAAGATGCGGTTTTAGTGATAAAAACAGACACAAATGGAGATTCACTCTGGACAAGGATTTTAGATGAAACATCCGAAGATGATAAAGGTAAAACAATAATAGAAACAGAAGAAGGCAATATTATTGTTGGAGGTTACTTAGAGGGAATAACTGCTGGTTTTTTATGGAAATTAGATAATGAAGGTAATACAATTTGGTTGGAAACAGGTTTAGAAAATTGTGGTTATGGATTTACTTCATTTGTAAAATCAAGTGATAATTCAATAGTTTCCATATTTGGTGATCCGGTTTTTGATAATAGTCTGCGTAAATTTGACAGTGACTATAATATTGAATGGACAAACAATTTGCCATATTATAGTGGACACGGAGATAAAGCTGTAGGAATAACTTCGGAAGGGTATATTGTTGTCGCATTATTAAATGCTTCATCATCTACTATTGCGTTAACTAAGCTAAATCCCGATGGTACAGAAATAGACGAAAATATAATCAGTTTTTCAAAAACTGTTTTAAAAGCCTATCCAAACCCATTCAACCCAATAATAAATTTCTCTTTTACATTAGAAGAAAACAATGAAATAGAAATAAAAATATTTAATATAAAAGGAGAATTTATTTCAACAATAAAAAAGGACTTTCTTAATATTGGAGAAAATAAAATTTCTTGGAGAACTGACAATATCAGTTCAGGTGTTTATTTTGTTCAACTTAAAGTAAATAATCAGATATTAGAAACAAAAAAAATAACTTTATTAAAATAATCTTGCAGGATTTGATTCTGTTTCTGAAAAAGGAATATAATCAAATTTTGTTTTAGCGGAGGATATTATGTGCAGAAAAATATTGATCGTTTCGTTATTAATTATTAATTTTTCATTATTAATTAGCCAGGAAACCTGGATACAAACTTATGACCCTTTTTATGCTGATAGCTACGCAACTGAGGATGTATTAATATGCCAGGATGGTGGATATGCAATTAATGGTTACTACGACATTGATGATTTTATGTGGGAAGAACACTGGGGATTTTTAATTAAGACAGACAGTGATGGCAACTTACTTTGGGCAAAAGTTGATACAGTTAGTTTTATGTCGGAAAATGAATCTTTGGCTTTTATTGAAACAGACGACGGAGGATTTTTAAGTGCAGGTAGTTCTCCTTGGGGTAGTTATTTGATAAAAAGGGATTCTCTCGGCAATAGATTATGGTCAATTTTTAATGATTTTCACGTTGAAACAATGCTTAGGGCTGAAGACGGGAATATTATCCTTGGTGGCATTAGAATAGATAACGGACACCCCGGAATAAGAAAAATAACCCAAGAAGGTTATGTATTATGGAATCAAGACTATTACTTAGGCGGCAGTGGAACAGGTAAGATGCGTTCTATAATTCAAACTTCTGACGGAGGTTTTGCCTCAACAGGATATTCCAGTGGTGGTGGTTTTAATATGTTTGTATTAAAAACAGATAGTAACGGAGATTCTTTATGGTGCAATACTTATGACGGATTTGGAGATTGGGATGAAGGATACAGTATAATTGAAAATACCGAAAATGATTTATTTGTATCCGGCTACTTTACAGGAACAAACAGAATTTATTATGGTGTTTTAATAAAACTGAATAGTGCCGGAGAATTAGTTTTTATTATAGATGAATCTCAGTCAGAAAATTATTATATTTTCTTTAGTATGGTAGATACCATAATCGACAATAAAATTGTTGGTTATGGTAGAGATGCTGATGGAAGAGCATTAAATTTCTATAATTATAATGGAGAAAGTATATTAGATACTCCTTTACCCTTAGCAGGTAGAGGCATTGGTGACAAATGTTTACAAATTGTAACTAATGGTTTCTTACTATGTGGAAATAATAGTAACTGGGAAATTGCTTTAATGAAGACTGATATTAATGGTCAAGTCACAAGCATTGTGGATGAAGTAATTTCTTTACCGAAAAATACATTGTCCAATTTTCCCAATCCCTTTAATCCGCATACTACTATAAAATTCAATATTACTTATCCTTCAAAAGTGCTGTTACAAGTCTTCAATGTTAAAGGGCAATTGATAACAACCCTTTTGAATGAAGAAAAGCAAGCCGGAGATTATTCTGTAGTTTGGAATTCTAATGAACAACCATCAGGTATTTACTTTGTGAAGTTGTCTAACAATGAAGGTTTATCAAAAAATCATAAAATAATTTTAATAAAATAAGGAGGAATGATGAAGAAGTTATTTGTGTGTATTTCAATTATTCTAATGTGGAATGTAATGTTTGCAGTGCAAACACAAACCGCAACGATGGATTCTGTTTTAGTATCAAGTCTCAGAAGTGCTGTAACAAATGGTAATCCCGAGTACGATGAAGTAATGGATTATTATTACGACAAGATAAATCCGGGTTCTACTCGTTACGATGGTGAAGGAGATGATTGGCGGGAAGACAGAGCGAGTTATGAATCGATTAACAAAGCATCCGGTTATGCTACAAAAGCATTTCTGGGAGTAATCGATGTAGAATTAGAATATTCTGGGCAAGATACAACATATTTAAACAATGCAAGAAAGTATTTGCTTGAACCAAGTTTTCACGATCCTCCCTATAGTTACTACCTCGATCTTGATAGTTTGTTCACAGAAGGAGGAGAGTTTTATGATGGTGAATGGATAGATTGTCTTTATTATGGTCGTTTAATTTTGAATGTTGCTTTCATCGTCGATATGTTATGGTATTATGATAATGGTGCTTATCAGACTGATTTATACAATAAACTTGAAGAACTTACCGGTTGGGCGGAGATATTATTGAATGATACTACTTTTAATGGAGGTTATGCTCATTGTTCAAATACCGATTATCCTCCACGATTGTGGACTTCCTATCATAATGGTCGTCTCCGGCTTGCCGGCGGACTCGGTTATGCCGGTTGTGTACTGGAAAATGAAAATTATGTTAAAACAGCAGAAGATGATCTTTTTAATTGGGATGTTCCGGGAGATCAAACTGGTTTTCTACCCTTTATGACAACCAATAGTGGTTTGTATTCTGAGGGTATGAATTATGCTGAATTCACTTTCAGAGGATTAACTTATTTTTTTGTAGCTCGTAAAAGACTAACTTTTGATTTTTCTTATATCGAAGACAATATAGATTGGTTTTCTGATGAGCGGGTGAGAAAAATATATATAAACGGTTTGGATATGGTTGCTCCCAATCTTGGCTGGATTTCTTTTGATGATGTCATAATGAATTATATAAGCTCAAGTTCTTTTATTTCGCCACCTAAATACATGTTCTCTGAGATGGTAACATATTTTTATAACAGTCCTGAATATGATACTGCAGTTCGCGACCATATTAAATGGTTGGTCAATTCATATTATATAGAATATTCTCGTTATTCAGTATACGAGAATACCAATAAGCTATATGCTTTTAATGAAGATTCGAATAGAATCTTGGGAAGTTATGGTTCCATTCCTGAACAATTAGCAAATGGTACTTTTTCAAATGAAGAAACCACAATTTTTAGACGTAATGTCAGTTCATTAGATGATTTTACTGATTATCCCGTTTTAGTGGTAAATCATGAAAATTCACCGAGTCGTACTGCCCATGAGCATTCTGATCAGTCATCTTTTATTCTTTATTATAAAGGTGAACAGTTGTTGATTGATCCCGGATACAGACCGAGTAATGCAAGTTATTATATCGGGAAAGAATGGCTTGCATCTGCCTATGCACACAACTTAATTATGGTAAATCCTCATGATGTTTTTTATGATAATATTACAATATTAAACGAAGATGACGAATTAGAATATGATTATTGGACTTTGGATGGCAATTTAGATTTATGGAATGGTGAAGCTACTAATATTGTAGAATTTCAATTTAATAAATTCGAACCAATTGGACAATCGGGTGAGTGGGACGATAATGAGCCAAAGAACCCGGCAATAAAAAATTTCTTGATTAAGAATAAAAATATTGAACACCTGCAAGTTGAAGTAGAATATGACCATCCACAAGGAGAAGCACATTATCCTGCTAATAAATATGCTGACCTAATTGATATTACACGAAATTACTACTCTTTTGATATCGAAGAAGAGAATCCATATTTTATAATTTATGATGAGATAGATAGTAGTGATCCAAATATTGAGAATGTATTTATGAATCAATTACATTTTGCTCCTTCTCCTGTACCGGGCAACACTCCATATAATGGAATAGATGAACTAACTTATCCATCTGGAAATTTCACTTATAAGACTTATGATGAAACTGATCCATTATACTTACATGGCGTTATGGGTGCATTGAATACAAGTGAAGAAACATGCTGGTCTGAATTGTCTGATTTACCAATTGGTTTATATCAAAAAAGTGAGTGGTATACAACTTATCCACCACCACATTGGGAACATAGATCATTAAGAATTAACACATCAACATCTGGAGATGAAAATTTCCTCACCCTTCTCATCCCTTCGGAAGAAGATACGAATCCGATAGAAGAAATATCACAAGAAGGTGCCACTTATGCTGTTAAGTTTTCAGTTGATACTGATTATAACATCTATACTGCTGTTTCTGATGCAGGCAGTGTTTATCTAGACTATGGTAATACACGATTTGTTACAGATGCATCTTTCTTTTTAGTAGAAGCAAATAATATTTTCACAGATTTCAAAAAAATAATCCTCAATTCTGATAACTATCTCGAAGTTCGAGATATGTCTGGCACAGATTTCACTGATGTTGTTGTTTTTGATTCCGACTATGATTTCGAAGAAATGCTGGCAAGTTACGAAGAAGACAGCCTTGTAGTTACATTTAAAACAGAGTATAATAATTATCTTAAATATAAAATATCCAGAAGTAACGTTGAACCTCAGTATTTCAGAGCTTGTTCATATTTTGATAGATATCTTAACGGAACCCAACCAAGTCAGAGATATTATTTCGAACATGTTCAATCTTTGGCTTATGATGATAATTATTTCTACGTGAATTACGACTACAACGATCTTGAAAATGAAAATCTGCTCACAGAAGAACTAACGATCTATAAAGGTGTTTTCGATAATATTGAAATTGCAGGAACTTCAAAATTCGGATTGGGTGAAATCGAATTCAGAAACGAAATAACAATACCTTTAGGAACTGAAATGAAATTCGTTCCCGGTTCTCATGCCCAAATGACAGAAGATGCTGAATTTGTTGTCACCGGGCAGGTTACTGCTATCGGGGATTCTCTTAATATAATAGAATTTGATAAAAAATTATCAACAAATTGGAAAGGATTCTATATGAATTCCAATGGTGCAGCGGATTTCCGATATTGTAAATTTACAGAAGCAGAACGTCCAATAATATGCTTTGGTGATATTCATCTTGAAAATTCAGAAATTACAAATTGCGATTACGGGTTGCATATTACTTCTCCATCCTCTTTTGAAGTAAGTGGTAATTCAATTTCAGATTGTAATATCTATGGAGTTTTTATCGGTAATTATTCACTTCCAATGACTGATTCTTATTTCGAAGGTAATACGATTTCCAACTGTCAAAATGGCTTATTTTTATTCAATACAAATACCGTTGTTGATAGCAATTTTATTCATAGTAATTCATTATACGGGGTATTTATTTCTCATAGGTCTTACCCACCGATTCAATCAAGTTTTATCGGAAACACAAGAAATGGTGATATCGATAATCCCGAAATTTATCTGATAGACGATTCTTATCCTGTATTGGATTATCAATATAACGATATCATCATCGAATCCGGTGGTATATCAAGATCGATTTATAATGCTAACACAGGACCTGAAATACCTTATTATTGCCGGGAGAATTATTGGGGAGAAGTTACAATAACTGAAATAAGTCAGAGTTTTTATCCCGAAGAGTGGAGTGTATTCTTCGAACCTGTTTCCGAAAGGAGCAATACCGGGTTTGATCCACCTATGGGAGGTGGCGGTAGATTATTCGACGAAGGATTGCAAGCGGAAAAAGAAGGTGATCTTCTTCTGGCAAAAGAGAAATACCTCTTGTCTATAGATCAGAGTCCGAATGATGTAGAAGCATTATGGTCTGCTTCCCGTCTTATTAACTGTGTTGATCTCGATATTGGTTTTGGTTACTATGAAGCACAACAATTATACGAAGGAATTATGGCGGATTCACTTAATTTGGACTTATACGAACTCTCCAAACAGAGTGCAATAAACTGCGACAGGAAAATGGACAATTTCCAGGATGCCGTCTATAAATATGAGATTATGTTTGAAGACAGTCTTTCCTTTATTGATTCGGTATTCACTCAATTAGATATTGTTTATACCTACATGGAAGCAGAAGCAGCAGGCGGCAGGAATTCCGGTCTACGTTTCATTAGCGATGATCATGCTGTCAGAAATTCCAAACATGCCAGGAAAATGGAAAATGAACTTTTAGGTTTATTGATGCAGGAAACAGAAGATGGTGGAATATATTCACCGATAATCGAGAAAGTTAAACTGCATGGAAACTATCCTAACCCCTTTAATCCTGAGACAAAGATTGCATTTTCAATTCCTGAATATAGCGCAGTAAATCTTTCCATTTATAATATTAAAGGACAGAAGGTAAAAACCATTGTGGACACCAAATTAGAAAAAGGTATTCATGAAGTTGTCTGGAATGGTAGAAATGAGCATAACAAATCAGTTGCATCAGGTGTTTATTTTTATAAACTAAGAGTAAACGGCAGAGATTACTCTATAAAGAAGTGTTTGATGTTGAAGTAGATTCCCACTCTACTTACAGCCGCCGCTTTTTGGCGGCTGTTTTTTTTGCTTCGATTCTTTTGTAGGAACACAAGAAATGAAGTTAATGACTTACTAATCTTTAACTTGAAAATTCTTTTATATTTTACTCGTTCCCAAAGAGGGCTTTGGGAACGAGATTAATACAATAATTTTGAAATTTTTCAGGAGAGTGCTTTCAACAATCACATTATAATTGACAAAAAACACATTCAATTTTCTTTAATAACACTTACATAAATAGGGGTATTTATGAATTGCGAAAATAAAGATAGAAATATGGAAAATTGCAATTGCACCTATCCTTGCGGTAAGAAGGGTATCTGCTGTGAATGTGTACTATATCACCGTTCCATGCGCCAGCTTCCTGCCTGTTTCTTTCCCGATAATGCCGAAAGTACCTACGACCGTTCTTATGAATATTTTGTAAAACTCTGCCAGGAAGGACGTCTTTAAAATGGTTTATCTCAAACCTTTTGTGTTTATTTTCTTTAATTTGCTGTCAGGTTTTCTAATGGTTTTTATTATTAAAGCTTTCCTGTTCATTCCCAGAAAGGAGAAATGTCTTTTCGGGAAAAGGGTGATCGGCACACCGGCTTTTGCCTATCGCAAAAAGATCTGGCTTATCAGGAAACTGGACAAAATGCTTTCCGATTATATTAGAGATTCAAAAGATGAATCAGGAAATTCCAGAGTTTCTAAATGGGAACAGGAAGCATTTAATAAAGCCTGGGATAAATTTGAATTTTTGGAAAACATTAAATATCTACCGCATGTTTTTAAAGAGAAAATAAGATATTTTCTT
>JAUXIJ010000157.1 GCA_030621085.1 Candidatus Cloacimonadota bacterium
CAACCCCATATCTCCACCCAGGAAGCCTTCCGGGCGGGGTGAGCTTGAGATCACGGATGTGAATAATTATTATATCAGGCAGGGGGCGATGGGGTATTCTGTGCTCGATGGGTACTGGAGCGATGCGGGGACGTTTGGGAGTTTGCTCCGAGCTGGGATGATGGTGGAGAGGGAAATGCAGGATAATTTGTCTGTACATTGATATTTATCTATATTTTACACGCAAAGTAATTAAAGTGCAAAATACATAAGTTGATTTGTGAAATAATATGCCAGTAACATTAGAACGGTTAGTTAAAGTTATTGAAGGTATTGATACAAAGACTGAAAGAAATTGTGCAGATCAATGGCTTGGGGCTTTTGAAGGTGTGATTCCTAAAGAGATGCAAAGTACAGAGTACATCAGAATGCTAAGAGAAAGTTGCTATGGAAAAATCTAATATTTTTTTGATACTGATGTTATACTGAACTGGCTGACAAAAGAAGTTGATCTAAATACTGGATTTAAGTTATGGAAATGCCCATATGAAATAATGAAACTTATTGAGAATGAAGAGATTAGAGCATATACATCAATTACCAATATTTTTGAAATTCGGTTTGTTTTGAGAAGAAAAAAGAAATTTCCAGAGGAAAATATAAAAAAATTTGTTAGTAATTTATATGGGGAAATCAATATCGAAATCCCTGATTATGTTGATATGCTGACTGCGAATAAATTTCAGAGTAATTATGCCTTTGATCCTTTTGATTCAATAAGTCTTGGCATGGTTCAAACACTTCCTGAAACTTCTATGGTTAGCAGGGATGCAGATTTCTTAAAATTAGCAATAGAATGCGGGATTAGAGCATATACGCCTGAAGAGTATATGGAAAAATATTTTCAAAAAGTTTTTGAACAATTTAAGGCCGATATGTATTAAACGGGCTATTAATTACAAAACGGTGGCGGAGGCTTGCGACACCTTACGGGCGTGCAAGCAGCGCAGGAAGAAGGGGTACAGGAGGGGATGTATTATGATCATTTCAATACGAACGTAGATCGCATTATAATAACATTATTAATATATTTCGGCCGGAGCACCTGACCCTCAAAAGTAATCTAAAAACAACATTTAAATAAACTGCACACATCCTATGCAAAAAAGACCCCGAAAACGAATAATTTAAAAACAATTCCGAGCAATCCAATTCATTATTTCCCTAAAAAGTTCATCTGAAGGAATAAATCATGAAAGGCATCATCCTCGCAGGCGGCACGGGCTCCCGCCTCTACCCCCTCACAAAAGTTACGAACAAACACCTGCTCCCGGTCTACGACAAACCCATGATCTATTACCCGCTACATACAAGTAAAATGATTTTATAAAATAAAAAATATAATACAAAAATTAGGATTTTAATCACAGGTAATAAAATGAATGATAAAAAAATAATCGTTACTGGTGGATTGGGTTTTATAGGGTCAAACCTCGCTGAAAATTTGATTGCACAAAACGAAGTAACCATTATTGATGACAGATCAACTGGAAAGTTGGACAATGTAAATCATTTGAAGCAAGATAATCTTAATATAATCGAGGGCAGCATTACCGATCTAAATCAAACTAAAATATTCCAGGATCAAGATTATGTGTTCCATCAAGCAGCTCTGGCCAGTGTTCCCAGAAGTGTAAAGGACCCAATATCTTCAAACGAGGCTAATATAACTGGTACATTAAAAGTCCTCACAGCCGCTAAAGATTCAGGTGTAAAAAAAGTTATCTGTGCGTCATCTTCATCAGTATATGGTGATACTCCGGCACTCCCGAAATTAGAAGACATGCCTGTCAATCCGCTGTCACCCTACGCAGTCACAAAAGCTACTGGCGAGTTCTACTGCAAAGTATTCCAGGAAATTTATGGTCTCCGGACAGCGTCATTGCGATATTTTAATGTATTCGGACCGAGACAGGACCCGAATTCCCAATATGC
>JAUXIJ010000057.1 GCA_030621085.1 Candidatus Cloacimonadota bacterium
TACTTATTTGGAGAACTTACGGAATATAAAATATGGATTCGAGATATATTTAAATCACCCAAAATGGAAACTCGTGAATGGCATTTCTGGCAATATAGTAACAGGGGAAGAGTAAGAGGAATTAACACACATGTAGATTTGAATGTATATCAAGGAAGTTTATTGGAGTTTAAAGAAGAGTTTAGTCTGAAATAAGAGGTGACATTTCAGATAACGTTCTGTCTCAGTTACATAAGGTCAGGCAACCCCGGTGGAGTACAGTCTTTCGTTGAGAATAAGAAAGTGAAGGCACTTGTTAATGAAATACTCCTAGCTGGAGAACATTCTACTATCTGGAATGGCAGGGATTCTAATAATAATCGAGTCGGTTCAGGAATTTACTTTTACGAATTGAATGCAGGTGATTACCGGGAAGTTAGGAAGATGGTGTTGTTGAAGTAGAGTTGAAACGTAAAATAAATTTGAACCAGTAGACTTATGACAAGGGCTATTTTAGCTTAATAACAGGCAATTTTCTCATAGCTTCATCTTTCTTTTTATCAATAATTTTGGCATAAATCTGAGTATTTTTAATATCGGTATGCCCTAAAAGTTTACTTACTGTATAAAGATCTACATCATATGTTAAGCATAATGTAGCAAATGTGTGTCTACTACAACTAAATGTTATGTGCTTTGTTATGCCAGAACGTTTAACCCATTCCTTTAGGTGCTTATTGGAGTTAGAATCAGATTTTGGTACTTCAAAAACTCTCTTGCCCGTTGTACTAAGTTTTTGGTTTTTAAGTATATCTAATGCACTTTCATTTATAGCAATTTTATTTGGTACGCTTGTTTTTTTTTGTATAAAATCCAATTTTGCATTACTGATTTTATCCCAAGTAAGTTTTCTTATGTCAGAAATTCTTAATCCAGTATAACAACTAAATAGAAATGCGTTTGTTATGTGTGGATGATAACTTTCTGTCGAAGCTAGTAATTTGATCTCATCAGTTATTAAGAATACTTTATCCACTTGTTGTTTGGGGTTCTTCACAAACTTTGCTGGGTTCATAGTAATAATTCTATGTTTCATTGCCTGATTAAGCATTGCTCTAAACACAGAAAAATATGTAGCAGTTCCGTTTTTTGAAACTTTTGATAGCAAATATGTTCTGAATTTCTCACAAAATTCTAAATCAACATCCTTAAATGTAATCTTTCCTTTTGTAAATACTTCGAAGTGATTAATAGTGTTATTCCATGATTTTTTTGTAGCCTTGCTGTCTTTGGAATCTCTTAATGCCCTGAAGAACGTTAGTACATTACCCTTCTCTAATTCAATATCCTTGAACATCATATATTTTTTAATATCATATTGCTTATCGTAAATTTGTTGCTCTTTAGAAGCTTTGAAGATCATTTTTTTATCTTGGTTGAATGTAGAAGGTAAACCAACTACAAAGCAGTTTCCTATATTAATCGTCTTTCTGCGCTTCTCTCTTTGAAAATCAAGAAATATTGTATACTTATTCTTCAATTTTCGGTATCGAATCTTAAAAATGCTCTTTTGGTTATATTTTTTGATTTCATTAACTAATTTTTGATACATTATTGTTCTCTCCTAAATAATAAAATATACTACAAAATTGTTGTGAAAATTGTTGTGAGATGTTGTGAAAAATCGATTTTTTGTTGTGAAATATCATACAACTAAATCTAAGCAAATATAAATTAATACAATTATACACTTTTATAACTCCACTATTTATAGTGCCTTATAAAGGCTGTTACAAATAAATATAAATAAACCATAACTGTCAAGGATATAAGGGGTTCGAATCCTCTCGCCTGTTTGGGCGTAGTTGAATTCTTACTACTTTTCCTTAACGAAGACTAAGGCGTGCCATTTTTTTTATTAGCTCACCAGCCGTCGTCAAGACTATGGCTTGGCAAGCGGATTTACACGGATATAACGGATTAATTTTCATTTATTCAGAAAGAGGGATGAGAGCCCCACTTTTATTATCTTGATTTAGTTATAGTATTCCTTAAAAACATATTGACTTAAATATTTATCTTCATTTTTTGAAAAAAGTCATTAATGTTTTAAAAAGGTTCGAATATGAATAGTAAAGAGCTAAAGAATATTCCGGGTGTCGATAAACTGCTGAATTTACCGGAAATAAAAAAAGAAATTGAAATTAATGGTGAAGAACTTGTAAAATATGCTATTCGTCAATCACTGGAAATCGAACGGGAAAATATTCAAAATAGCAAAAAAGCTTCATCTCTCGAAAAACTGGTTCTTGATGTTCACTGCATTGTCCATTATATTTCAGATACATCTTTGAAACCAATGGTGAATGCCACAGGTATTATATTACATACAAATCTTGCCAGAGCTCCCCTTGGAAAAAAAGTATTGGAAGGACTTAAGCCGATCGTTACCGGTTATTCCAACCTGGAATTCGATCTTGAAAAAGGCAAACGTGGTCAGAGAAATACGCATATTTCTCAACTGCTTAAATTTGTAACACAGGCAGAAGATGCAATAGTGGTAAATAACAATGCAGCGGCCGTGATGTTATGTCTGAAGACCTTTGCTGCCAGGAAGGAAGTGATAATTTCACGAAGTGAATTGATCGAAATAGGCGGTTCTTTTCGCATTCCGGAGATCATGCGTGCCAGCGGAGCAAAAATGGTAGAAGTTGGAACCACGAACCGTACTCACCTTGCCGACTATGAAAATGCGATCACACCAAGAACAAAGGTGATCCTGAAAGCACATAAATCGAATTATTTTATCGGTGGATTCACAGAAGAAGTCGAGATAGAAGAACTTGTGAAACTGGCAAAGAAACACGATCTCCTGTTTATTTATGATATGGGTTCGGGTTTACTTAGAAAGCCTATAGGACTTCCTCTGGAAAATGAACCGGATGTACGAAGTTCTCTGCAAGCAGGAATCGATCTGGTTACATTCAGCGGAGATAAACTTCTTGGCGGACCCCAGGCTGGTATTATTGCTGGCAGAAAAGAACTAATTTCAGAACTGGTAAAAGCTCCCATGATGAGAACATTACGCGTAGGAAAACTTACTATTGCTGCCCTTACTACTGTTTTGAGATATTATCTGAAAGATGAAGATCTTCTGACCAAAATACCCATTTTCATGATGTTGAACAGGGATGATTCAGAAAGATCAAGGCTGGCAAACCTCCTGAAAAAGGAACTAAATAATTATGATATAAAATGTGAAATAATTGACAGTCCTGCTCGGACGGGTGGAGGAACACTCCCTCAGCTTCAATTAAAAAGCAAAGCTGTGATGCTGGTTTCCGCTGATAAGAAATTTGCAAAAAGGATCTTTTCCGAACTTCTTAAACTTGATCGTCCCATTTTGGGAATCCTGCGTGAAGGCAACCTGCTATTCGACGCGCTTACAGTTTTTGAAGAAGATATTCCATTTATCGCAAAAGCGGTAAATACAATTATGAGAAAAAAATGAAAACAGAGTACACAGTGAAAATTGTTGATGTTATAATTTTATAAAAAAGGAGTCCTTATGAAAAAGAAGTTAATTTGTTTTATTGTATTAATGTTTTTGAGCATTAATTTATTCTGTGTCTCAAGCAGTAAACTATTGAAACAGGAATTAGCAAGAAAGGAATATCAGGTAAAGGTTTTAAAGAAGAGTTGTGAAGAACACAAATTGGAATCTATCCTCATAAAAAAAGCCGATCTGCTTTATAAAGAGTATCGGAAGCTTAAAGAGAAGAATAAAGAAAAAAAACTGCATAAAAATATAGATAAAGCATTCATCCTTTATAGGTTAGCTCTCAGTTTGTATGATCTGGAAAGAAGTAAGGAACAGCATGACAGGCAGGTTGAATCTCTTAGGATAACAAGGAAACAGCTTGAATATCTCAAAGATGATTTTAAAGAATTGAAATTGGAGCTTCAAAAATGAAAAAGAATATATATAAGGTAATATTTTTATTAATATTTCTAACCTTCAATTTGTATTGTTGGTCAGAAGAATTCACAATGGAAAAACTTGCTGAGTTTAAAGCAGAACTCACAAAAACTTACCAGGAATATCTGGAAGCTGGAATTGCCCGTGAAGTTGATCTCTACCCGATAGTACTCGCAAGGATTGAAATGGCGATAGAACTTTATTCCGATAAACTTTATATGAAGGAAGCTGAAGAAGAATTTGAAATGCTCCAGCTTTTAACAGAAGCTGCTAAGATTCAAATGGTAGCAGCAAAAAATTATGCGGTAAACCTGGAAGTGCAGAAAGAAGGTGAAGAAATCCTTCGAGAAATAAATGAGATGAGAGAAGAAATAAACAAGATTAAGCAGAGATTGGCAACCGAAAAAGCGATCCGTATTCAAAAAGAACTTGCAGAGGAAAAAGCAGAAGCTGAACGTAGATTCTACAATCTTCAGAATGAACTTATAAATGTGAAAAGAGATGCTCGCGGAACTATTATATCCATGTCTGATATCCTTTTTGATGTCGGTAAAGCTACCCTTCCCTGTGAGCTAAAAATCAGTCTGGCAAAAGTAGCAGGTATACTGCTTGTGTATCGAGATTCACGAATAATAATTGAAGGACATACAGATAACACAGGTTCTGCCGAATTCAACCAAATATTATCGGAAGATAGGGCATATAACGTTAAGGAGTTCCTTATAGATCTTGGAGTTGATGAACATAGACTTAGTTCTACCGGGTATGGTTTCAGAAAACCAATTGCAACTAATTATACCAAAGAAGGAAGAAAACAAAATCGACGCGTAGATATAATCGTTTCGGATTTTTAAGCTTTTTAATGATTTTGGAGAATAACTAAGATGAAATTATCAATCAGGTTAAAAATGATCATTTTCTTCCTTCTGGTAATAGTATTTACAGGTTTAACAGCTACGCTTGTTGGAGTACATCTGATCGGTGATAGGATTGTGAAACAAGCCCAGAAAAAAGTGAAATTAGACCTTAATACAGCAAGGGAAATTTATAAGGAAAAAACCAGGGTAATCGAAACTTCCATTCGCCTAACAGCTTTAAGGTTTTTTATTAAAAACGCCTTCATGAAACAGGATATCCAATCTCTGGAAAATGAACTTAAGAAAATCAGTAAAATAGAATCTTTGGATTTTCTTACTCTCACAGATAAGAATGGAACAGTTCTTCTGCGAGCAAATAATCCTGAATTCTTTGGTGATAGTCAGGCAAATGATGAAATTGTAGAGAAAGTTATAGATAAAGAAAAAATAGTATCAGCAACACAGATATTTTCAAAAAAGGAATTATCATTAGAAAACGAGGAACTTCCTGAGCAAGCTCGAATTGGATTAATTAAAACACCTAAAGCAAGAAAAAGGTTGGAGCAGGAGGAAACTTCCGGAATGATTATAAAGGCAGCAGCTCCTATTTTTAATTACGAAGGTAACTTAATCGGAGTACTATATGGTGGAGTTCTTCTTAATAGGAATTTTGAACTCGTTGATAAAATAAAAGATATCGTGTATCGTGGAGAAACTTATAAGGGAAAAGATATTGGTACAGCTACCATTTTTCAGGATGATCTTCGCATCTCAACCAATGTTGAAACAATTGATGAAGAAAGAGCAATTGGTACGCGGGTTTCTGAAGAAGTTTACAATCAGGTGCTGATTAAAGGAAATCCCTGGATCCATAGAGCTTTCGTTGTTAACAATTGGTATATTGCTGCTTATGAGCCAATAAGAAACATCAATGATAAGCTTATTGGAATTTTATATGTGGGAATTCTAGAAGAAGAATTTACTGATATGAAGCGAGATACCTTGTGGACTTTTCTGTTGATTACATTTGCTGGTGTTATTGTATCTTTTACAATTTCTTATTTTCTTGGGAATAGTATAATCAGACCGATAAAGTGTCTTGTTACTGCATCGCATAATCTGGCATCAGGAGATTTAAGCCATCGAGTTGAATGTAAATCCAAAGATGAATTTGCTGAATTGGGCAGCACATTTAATTTTATGGCAGATTCCATTAAAGAAAGAGACAAAAAATTACTGGAATATACAAAACAGAAAATTATGGAATCCGAAAGATTAGCTATTGTTGGTAAATTAGCGGCAGGTGTGGCTCATGAAATTAATAATCCGCTTGGTAGCATCTTAATTTATAGCAGTCTTATCTTAGAGGATTTGCCAAAAGAGTCTCCTGAAAAAGAGAATCTGCAAAAAATTGTGGAGCAAACAACAAGATGTAAGAAAATCGTAAGAGGACTACTCGATTTCTCGCGTCAAACAGAGCCGGAGATGAAACAGGATAGTATTCATCATGTTATCGAGGATGTGCTTTCGCTTGTAAAAAATCAATCTCTATTTCTGAATGTTAAGATCACTAAAAAGTATGACCTGGCAATTCCAAATATCATGTTCGATAAAGCTAAGATTCAACAGGTATTTGTTAATATCCTGCTTAATGCAGTGGAAGCAATGAAAGGTCAGGGAGAATTAACCATTGAAACCTGCTATTCTGCTGATAAAAATTTTATTAATGTGAATTTTACAGATACTGGTTATGGCATTATAAAAGAAAATATTAAGAAAATTTTCGATCCTTTTTTCTCTGCAAGCCACAAACCTCACAGCACAGGTCTGGGACTATCAATAAGTTATGGGATCATTAAAAAACACAAGGGGAATATCAGTGTTGTAAGTAAAGTTGGAAAAGGTTCCACTTTTATTATCAGTTTACCTATAAAGGAGCAAAATGGATAGACTAACCAATGTATTAGTTATTGACGATGATAAATATATACGTGACGCATGCCGTCAAATCCTTGTCAAAGACCATTATAGAGTTACTGAAGCTGAAGAAGGGCTTCAAGGTCTGGAGTTTCTGAAAAAAGAGGTTTATGATATTGTTATCCTTGATTTGAAAATGCCGGGTATTAGTGGTATGAGCGTCTTGAAAAAGATAAAAGAGAATCATCTTGATACGGCTGTAATTATTATTACCGGATATGCTACAGTTGAATCGGCTGTAGAAGCTATGAAAATTGGTGCTAATGATTTTCTTCCCAAACCTTTTACTCCAGATGCTTTAAGAGTAATTATAAAACGTGTAGTTGAAAAAAGAAAACTTCTGATAGAAAATATCTATCTTCGCGAGCAGTTAGATTCATATATTGGAATGGATGAGTTCATTGGTGAAAGTGAACCAATGATTAAAATAAAAGAATTGATAAGAAGAGTAGGGCCAACTGATAGTACAGTTTTAATTTCAGGTGAAAGTGGAACAGGAAAAGAATTGGTTGCCAGAGCAATTCATCGAAACAGTTCACGAAAAAATAAACCTTTTGTAACTGTAGATTGCGGAAGCCTGGTGGAAACTCTTTTTGAGAGTGAACTTTTCGGGCACGTTAAGGGTTCATTCACAGGAGCAATTGCATCCAAACATGGAAAATTTGAGTTAGCGAATACCGGAACTCTCTTTTTTGACGAAATTGGAAATATAAGTACGAATATTCAAGGGAAACTCCTGCGAGCAATTCAGGAAAGTGAAGTTACAAAAGTTGGAGGTAACCAGACAGTAAAAATTGATGTTCGAATTATATCAGCAACAAATATAGATCTTATCAAAGGCATTAAAGAAGATACATTCCGTGAAGACCTTTTTTACAGGTTGGCTGTAATACCCATAAATTTGCCTTCGCTTAGGGTTCGGAAAGATGATATTCCGTCCCTGGTAAATTATTTTTTAAATAAATATAACCAAAAAAGAGGAAAAAAAATAAGATCAATTTCCCCAAAGGCTATGCAAGCTCTTATTAATTATGATTGGCCCGGAAATGTAAGAGAATTGCAGAATACCATCGAACGTTCAGTTGTACTTGCCAAAAGTGATATTATAGAGCCAACAGATATTTTTCATTTTTCATTTGTTAGTTTAAAAAACTATTCCACTACTTTAGCTTCTGCTGAAAGAGAACACATAATAAAAATTTTAGAAGAATGTAATTGGAATAAAAGTAAAGCAGCAGATCTGCTTAAAATTGATCGTAAAACATTACGTCAGAAGATAGAAAAATATAGATTAAAATCTGGGGATTAATTCCCCATTATTGAGGACAAAGTCCTCAAAAGTTTATCTTAATTTAGCATTTACTTTGCCTAAATAAAAACAGAAAAAAACACAATTCATTCAATTTCAGGAACTTAGGTCACTTCCATTTTATCAATGGTCTTATGGCATAGATCTTGCCATTACATTATGGCATGAAAACGGAAAATGCTAAGATTCTTATAATCGACGATGAGCAATATATTTGTGATTCCTGTTGCCAGGTTTTTACTAAAGAAGGTTATCAGGTTGATATTGCTAATGATGGTATTTCAGGATTAAAGAAGATCAGAGAATTAAAACCAAACCTTGTTTTTGTGGATCTCAAAATGCCCGGAATGAGTGGCATGGAAGTTCTGGAAGAGATAAAAAAGATCGATCCGACGATCGTCTCAGTAGTTATAACCGGATATGCTACGATAGAATCTGCAGTGGAAGCTATAAAAAAGGAAGCATACGATTTCTTACCTAAACCGTTCAATCCTGATGAACTCCGATTAGTTACCGGCAGAGCTTTGAAAAGACGGAAATTAATTCTCGAAACAAATAGAATCCGTGAAGAAAAAGATAGAATGAAAGAAAATTTCATCAGTATGGTCTCACATCAGCTTAGAACTCCACTGGTTGCTGTTCAACAATATTTTGAGGTAATTCTCGGTGGTATGGTGGGTGTTGTTTCTGAAGAACAAAAAAATATAATGAATCGCTCAAAAATCCGTATTGATGAACTTATAAAACTAATTAAAGAATGGCTCGACTTTGCCAAAATTGATGCAAATAAGCTGGTTGCTGAATTAAAACCAACAGATTTAATTCCAATTCTATCCAAAATCCCGGATACTTTGCAATCATTAGCTAAACAAAATAATGTAACTATAAAAATGGATATTCCCAAAAATCTGGCATTAATTTCCGGCAACTCAAATACTCTGGAGCAGGTTTTTCTCAATTTAGTGGAAAATGGTATCAGGTATAATATAGATGGTGGAAGCGTAACTATTTATGCACAAATGGAAAATGGTTATGTAAAAGTGGAAATTTCCGATACCGGAATTGGAATTTCTCATCAGGAACTACCATTTATATTTGATCAATTCTATCAAATTAATCCACATAATAGAACAGATGGAACTGGTTTGGGTTTATGTATCGTAAAGAGAGTTATTGATGCTCATTCAGGAGAAATCAAAGTAACAAGCGAACTAGGTAAAGGAACGGTTTTTTCTATTCTTTTACCAGAAATAAAGGAGGAAAAAAATGAAAGGTAAGATTTTAATGATCGATGATGATGTAGATTTTCGTGAAGCCACATCAAAAATACTAAAATTCAGAGGATATGATGTAGTAGCCGCAGCAAATGCAAGAGAAGCCAGATTGATGTTGAAAAAGGAAAAACCCGATTTGATCATTCTGGATATAATGCTTCCGGATTATGACGGATTTTCATTATGCACGGAAATTAAGGAAAACACTGATTTCTTTGAGATTCCCATCCTAATTTTAACTTCCGTAAGTGACAAGAAAGCTCAAAAGCAATATGCGGAAAAAATCGCTCTTCATCATCAGGCAGATGAATTTGCGGATAAACCCATAGATCCAAAAGAATTGATCGCTCGAGTTCACGGTTTGATGACCCGAAGCAAGGCTATCAGTTCGGAGTTTTCCGATAAGCCAAAGATATTGTTTATAGATAGTGATCATGATTTTATGCGTTCCATGCGAAAAACTCTGGAAGGGAAAGATTATGAAGTTGAAACTACTGATACAGGGAAAGGCGGGATAATGATGGTTAAAACCATGTCTCCTCAGTTGATAGTCATTGATCCGATTCTTCCAGATGTAGATGGGTTTTCTGTTTGCCGTGAACTGAAATCCGATAAAAAGACATTTAATATTCCCATTCTTATGGTTACTGCTTTCACTACTCAATTGAGTGAGCCTGACTTTGCCAAAACCCTGGCTACAAATCACAAAGTGGACGAGTTCATTCCAAAACCTATAAAACCTGAGCAATTACTGGAAAAAATTCACAAGTATGCTTAATCCCAAAATCTTACTTATCGACGATGATTCGGATTTTCGAAAGTCGATTCAAATCATTCTTGAAAACAAAGATTATAATGTTTCGTTAGCAGCGAACGGCAGGGAAGGATTCACAAAGGCAAAATCGGAAAAACCGGATCTGATCATACTGGATATTATGCTCCCGGATGGGGATGGTTTTTCAATCTGCAGGGAATTGAAAGAAACTCCTGAAACTTTTCAAATACCTGTTATTATCCTTACTTCTATGAGTAAAAAAAGAGGTAACAGTTATGCTGATGTAATTGCTTACTGCCATAAAGCAGACGAGTTTATGGAAAAACCTGTAGAAAAAGGTGAACTGTTATTTAATATTAAGAAGTTACTGAAAAAAAAAAATATTAAATTCCAAAAAATGACAGGAAAGAAAAAAATCCTTATTACTGATTGTGATGCGGGTTTTGTATCAGGGATGGAAAAGGTTCTGCTATCAAATAATTTTGAAGTATTTGTGGCAGAGAGTGGTATTGAAGCACAGAAAATGGCAAAGGCTTTTTCACCGGATTTGATTCTTCTTGAAATAGCACTTCCCGATAAAGATGGATATTCTGTATGTTATGAACTTAAAAAAAATCCGAAGACTTCTCAAATACCCGTTGTTATCGTGAGTAGTATCGATAATAAACTTGTCAGCGCAGATTTTGCATCTCACCTTGCAAAAGAACATCGGGCAGATATGTATGTTTCTAAACCAGTAAAACCAATGGAACTTCTAAAAACAATTAATCAAATTCTATAGGTTTAAATTCATGAAACAAATGAAATCGTTAAATGAAATTACAAAAAAAGTAAAGAATACTAAACGAAAACTCGTAGTAGCTGGCGGTAATGCCCCTTCAGTTATTCAGTCTGTAGCTAGAAGTGTAAACGAAGGATTTATAGAAGCAACTCTGGTTGGAGATAAAGAAAAAATTCTGAAATTATCGGAAGAATGTAATTTAAGTACAGGTTTATGGAATATCGTAGATGAAAAAGAACCGGCAAAAATAGCAGCGAAATCAGTTGAAATAGTTAGATCTGGGGAAGCAGATATATTGATGAAAGGGTTTATCAGTTCTGCTGATTATTTGCATGCTATTCTGAATAAACAATATGGATTAGTTGAAGCAGGAGAATTTCTTACACATATTGTTATTATGCAAGTTCCCCAATATCATAAACTTCTTATTATTTCCGATGCTGCTATTTTGGTACAACCTGATCTATCCCAGAAAATATCAATGTTAAAATCTTGTATAAATATTGCCAATAAAATGGGAATATCAAAACCAAAAGCCGGCATCATTTCCTGTGTTGAAAAAACGAGTTTCAAAATAGATTCAACCATAGATGCTTCAATTATAAAGAAAATGTTTAATCGCGGACAACTCGAAGGAGTTGAGGTTGATGGTCCACTTGCCTTAGATCTGGCAATATCAAAAAGGTGCGCAGAAGAAAAAAAATTCAAAAGTCCGGTAGCCGGGGATTGTGACATTCTAATTTTTCCTAATATATGTACCGGAAATGTATTTTTCAAAACTTTAACAACCCTGGCTAATGCCGAATTAGCAGCAGTTGTTATGGGAGCTTCAGTTCCCTGTATTTTAACGTCAAGAGCAGATACAAAAGAGTCAAAATTTCTCTCTATAGCTCTTGCTTCATCTCTTTCAAAAGAAAATAGGAGTAAAAATGATTAAAAAAGAAGAAAAAAGCAAAACCAGAATTTTTATTGTAGACGATGATCCGGATTATGTTGCTGCAACCAGAACCATTTTAGAGAGTAATTCTTATGAATGTTTCAGCGCCTATTCAGCAAAAGAATTCCTGGGAAAAGTTAAGGATGTGAAACCAGATTTGATTGTTTTAGATATTATGATGGAGAGCGATATTGCCGGACTGGTAGTAGTAAATAAACTTCGTAATCCGGATAGGGATTCTGAATTTTATGAAGTTTCCAGGATCCCGATTTTAATTGTAACCTCTATGCAGGAAGTTATGAAAGTAAATATCAGTGAAATTGCCGGCACAAAGCTTTTACCTGTGGACGGTTTTCTGGAAAAACCTGTTAAGTATCAAGAACTTTTAGCAAAGGTGAGAACCTTAACAAAAACTGTTTCGCTGGAAGAACTGTTGGCAAAAGCTCAAAAACCAAGTGAAGATGCCATGAAACTTCATCCCTTTTATCGTGGAAAATTATCGGTTATGCCCAAATGCTGTATCAGAAATTTTGATGATTTTGCTATTTGGTATACACCCGGTGTTGCAGCTCCCTGTAAAGATATTTATGAAAATCCGGAAAAAGTATATGAACATACGAACAAATCTAATTTTGTCGCTATTGTTTCTGATGGAACTAGAGTTCTTGGTTTGGGTAATATAGGACCCGAAGCAGGCTTACCGGTTATGGAAGGTAAAGCGATTTTATTCAAATATCTGGGAGGTATAGATGCCTTCCCAATTTGTATCGATGCCCATGAACCTGAAGATATTATTACTTTTTGTAAATGGCTGACCCCTACTTTTGGAGGGATAAACCTGGAAGATATCGCCAAACCAAAATGTTTTCATATTTTAGATACTCTTCGTAAAGAAATGAAGATTCCCGTTTGGCACGACGATCAACAGGGTACTGCGGCTATAACTCTGGCAGGATTGCTAAATGCTGTTAAATTCGTAGGGAAAAATAAAGAGGATGTGAAAATCGCTATGATCGGGGCAGGTGCTGCTAATATTGCCATTTCCAGGATATTAATTACGGCAGGTTTTCCTGCAGAAAATTTCTTGGTTGCCGATACAAAAGGAATTCTTGGGAAAGATAGAATAGACCTTAACACTCCCGAAAATAAAGAGAAATGGAAACTGTGTGAAATTACAAATATAGAAAACAGAAAAGGCTCAATTGCCGAAGCAATGAAAGATGCGGATGTTTGTATTGCTCTTTCAAAATCGGGTCCGGGTGTTATAAAAAAAGAGTGGGTAGCCTCTATGGCGAAAGATGCAATTATTTTTGCATGTGCAAATCCTGTTCCCGAGATTTGGCCATGGGAAGCAAAAGAAGCTGGTGCCAGAATTGTAGCAACAGGCAGATCAGACTTTCCTAATCAGGTAAATAACTCGCTCGGTTTTCCCGGCATCTTCCGCGGTACTTTGGATGTAATGGCAAGCACCATTACAGATGAAATGTGTATTGCAGCAGCCTATGAACTTGCCAAATGTGCTGAAGATAAAGGTCTTTCAGAAGACTACATTATTCCCAGAATGAACGAATTCGAAGTTTTTCCCAGAGAAGCTGTAGCAGTTGGAATGAAGGCAATTGAACAAGGAATTGCTAAAATAATAATGACTAAAGAAGAGCTGTATAAAAAATCATCATCAATAATCAGAAAGGCAAGAGCAGAGGTGGATGCTCTTCAAAATCAGGGATTTATTGAATTACCAGATAAATAGATCTGAAAAGTATAGATATTCATGAAAGTAAATAAACATAAATATTGTCTGTCTGTAAAGTAGAATTTTTATTATGCTGAGTAATTCTTAACTGGAATTTCTAATGAAGCATCTTTTGTTAATGAGATTCTTCGTAGGCTTGAACAAGAAGAATTCCTCAGAAAGACATCATTTTTTTGAATTCTTGAGTTTACGGCAGATTCTAAAAAGGAGTTTGAAATGATTATTCTCTGCTTAAATTGCGGAAGTTCATCTGTAAAATACAGTTTATATAATTGGGGGAAAAAGCAGACATTGGCCATAGGTATTGTTGAAAGATTAGGTCTTTCCGATTCAAAGTTTATTTATGAAGTTTCCGGTAAGGAAAAGATAGAGAGTACTAAATCATGTCCTGACCATAGGGCAGCTATTAAACTCGTAATAGAAAGTCTTATAGATCCGGAGTTAGGCGTTATCAAATGTCTTTCGGAGATTTCATCTGTAGGACATCGTGTTGTTCATGGTGGAGAAAGATTTTCGAGATCAGTAATTATAACAGATGAAGTTTTGAATACATTCAAAAAATTAACTGAGTTAGCTCCTCTACATAACCCCTCAAATATCCTTGGAATTGAAGCAGCTAAAGAATTAATGCCGGATGTTCCCCATATTGCTGTTATGGATACAGCTTGGCACCAAACCATGCCAAAACATGTTTATATGTATGCTTTACCTTATGAATGGTATGAAAAATACGGTATCAGAAGGTATGGATTTCATGGCACTTCACTTTTGTATGTCTCACGCAGAGCTGCTGTCCTTCTGGGAAAAGACCCATTTGAATGCAATCTCGTGATCTGTCATATTGGCAATGGAGTTTCTTTGAATGCTATCAAATATGGAATTTCTTACGACACCAGTATGGGTTTCACTCCTCTGGAAGGATTGATAATGGGAACCAGGCCAGGCGATCATGATGCTGCCATAGATTTTTTCATGATGGAAAAAGAAGGATATTCAATAAAAGAAATAAATTCAATCCTGAACCATAAATCAGGCATCCTGGGAATAACAGGAAAATATATGGATCGTCGTGATGTGGAAGAAATGGCGGAAAAAGGTGATGATAGAGCAAAGCTTGCCATAGATATGGAAAGCTACCGGATAAAAAAATATATTGGTGCTTATGCTGCTGCTGTTGGTGGGATTGATGCAGTTATTTTTACTGCTGGTGTGGGAGAAAAAAGCAGTATCATCCGAGCTAAAGTCCTGCAGGGTTTGGAATTCATGGGGATCAAACTCGATGAAGAAAAAAATGATCTGGCAAAGAGCAGAAATGCTGAATTCGATATCAGTGCCAATGATTCCAAAATAAAAATATTTGTAATTCCAACCGATGAGGAAAGAGTGTTTATAGAAGATGTGGTAGCACTTTATGAAGAAAGCAGAAGCGATCAAACAAAATATATTTATCGTTTCCAGATGCCAGGTTACAGAAACTCACTTCGTGATAAAGATTTTAAGAAGGAATGCAAAAAAAATCCGAAACTCAGGAAGGTTGTAGCTAAAATGCCTGAAACCGGTTAGTTTTTTTCTAACGAATTTATTTGAAGATTTAATGTTATATAATTTCTTTATTTGACAATTCAATCCCATTCATCGATTTGTAATTCCGATATGGAACAAAGACTTGAATACAGGATCTTCACCTATTCTGCATATCTGCGGAAAAAATACGGACGTAAAGTATTCCGGGTAGGGCTCAGTACTGGCATTCCCTGTCCACATCGTGAACAGACCGGAGGTTGTATCTTTTGTAATGCAGAAACCTTTACCGGAGAATACCAATCAAAGGGTCTTACGATAGAGCAGCAGTTAGCAGATGCAGTTCCCAGAACAAAAGAAAGCTGTGGTGATGTTAAACTTCTTGCTTATTTTCAGGATGATACTTCTACTGCAGGTAATATAGATTTCCTAAGGAAGAAATTCACTGAAGCGCTCTCACATCCCGATATTATTGGACTGGTAGTTTCCACCCGACCGGATTATATTAACAGTGAGGTTGTAAAAATTTTGAATTCGTTTGAAGTTCCGGTTACAGTTGAGATCGGTCTGCAATCTATCCATGACAGCAGTCTGAGATTTCTGAACAGGGGACACAATTTTCAACAGGTTGATAAAGCAATTCAACTTTGTGGTAAAGCCGATTTGAATGTTGGTGTTCATCTTATCATAGGTATTCCTGGTGAAACATTCGACGATGTTTTAGAAACGATTCAATATATTTCTGCTAATAAATACATAAAGCAAGTGAAACTCCACAACCTGGTCGTTTACAAAAACACAAAACTGGCAGAGATTACAAAAAAGTGGAAAATTCCTACTCTGCAGATTCCAAAGTACATTGAAATACTGGCAAACCTTTTGCCGCATCTTCGGGGCGATATTGTTGTCACCCGCCTGTTCACTTCTAATGTCCGCAGATCCCAGATAGCTCAGGGAGATTTTGTCGGTAACAAAACCAAATGGATGAATGAACTGAGAAAATATATTTACAAAAATAATATCGTACAGGGTAGTGAAACAGAAATTGAGCTTGATTTCAGGGAATATTATGATTTATAATATTCTACTCCTACCGAATTTTCAAGTTCGGTAGGAACTAATTGGTAAAGTTTTAACTATATTAGAGCATCTATTTTTTTATTTTAGCAGCAAACATTTCTTCACCGCTTCAGTTTTATTATTTACGTTTAATTTATAGAAATAAATCCCTGATGATACAGATTTGTTTTTGCTGTCTTTACCGTTCCAGGTAACTGTATGTGAACCATTTTCAAAATGTTTATCTACTAACGTAGTAACTTTTTGACCTTTTACATTGTAAACTGTAATTGAAACATCGGATTCGTTATCAATATTGAAAGATATTGTAGTGGTTGGATTAAAGGGGTTAGGATAGTTAATTAAATTTGAAATTAGATATTCGGATTTTGGAATTTCGTAATCCTCTACATCTACTATTTCAATCATAGGAATCAGTACTTGCGTGAACTGACCATCAAATACTTCTACTTGATATTCGATTACATCCTCATAAAATACCCGTTCTGCATAAACATCGTAAATACCAGCAGGAAGTTTATATTCAAAATTTCCGATGCTGTCAGAAAAAGTAAATTCTCCGGGTTGGTTGTTGATTTTTAAAAGAACATAATCTACCGGATCACCGGTTACAGGATTGTAAGTGTAACCCCCGATACCACCAAAAGCTGGTGAACCGAATTCATAAGGACCAATATCGATGATGGCACTGCCGTTTCCATCTCCATCCCAGATTCTATGGTTGTAATCCATATCGAAGGGATAATAATAACCCAGAGTATCGAACCCGGCATCTATTGCCAGGCTGCCTTCAATTAGATGAAAATCTCCGTTTTGGATGTCTTCAAACAGTGATTGAGCTTGAAGTGAATCCACCCAGATGTTGCCGCCACCATCGATGCACTCAGGTGGTAGTTCGAAATCTAAAATGCAGTTTCGAAAGATCGGATTGCCACTAATTGGGAAATAGTTTATTTCTTCATTTTCTATAAAAACACAATTGCTGTATGTGACAGTACCACCACTTCCGATTGCATAATCATTATTAATAGTTAAGTTGTTTTGGCAGGATATATTTCTCCAGCTTACCTCTACACCAACATAATTGCCATTAAATGAAATATTATTACAAACCTCAAGATATCCTGGCAAACGGAAATTTCCGTTATTTGAGATATTATTATACGCTTTCCCTGTGTTGTGAATACCAGAGTATAAATCACACCCCTCAAAATAATTATCACTGATCTCTACATAACCTTCATGTATTTCAACTCCATTATATCCGCAGTAAAACCGATTACTTTTGATGTATAGAGAATCACCAAGATAACCTCCGTCTATTCCGTCGCTGCAACCTATAAAATCATTCTGATAAAAATATGAAGACTTATCATTATCCATATCTGCATCTATACCACTTTCATTAATAAACTGATTATAAACAGTGTAAACAGAGGTACTATGTACATCCAAATGATAAACTGAAACATCTGATTCATTAAATCTGTTTCCCGATATAAGCACGACACCCGTTTCAGTTATAACACCTGCGGAAATTCTTATTCCTCCATCTGCGTAACCCGCAACATTATAATTTAAATTTTGAATATTAAAAAAATCACAATTCTTTATCAATACTTGTTGTGGGTAAAATTGCATAAATACTCCACAAAAACTATCTATAAAATTACAGTTTTCTATAATATTCTCTTCATTATAAATGCTAATTGCACCCACAGGTAATATACCAACTAAAATCATCATTCGGGCAGAATAGGAAAAATCACAATATTTGAAAACACATCTGTCAGCATATTCCGTAAGATAGATCACTCCCCAATGATAATACAGGGAATCCTGGATGCGGGTAAATGTTATCGGTTCTTCCTCGGTTCCTTCCGCAATCACTTTACCATCCACCCAGAGAATTTTAGCTACATTTGAACCATTGTAATGCACAAATTTCGAGAAATCATCTTCATCAACCAGTTCTGTAGAATTAAATTTTACAACAGTTCCCGGCAGAATAGTCAAAGTAACGTCATTATCCACATAAACATCATCTATAACATGATAAGGGTTATTATCCGGAGACCATATTGTATCTTCGATGAGGTGACCTTCTACTTCAATTGCATTCGCAATTGAAAAAGCAAAAAGTAAAAAGTA
>JAUXIJ010000121.1 GCA_030621085.1 Candidatus Cloacimonadota bacterium
TTTACAGCGAATAAAATTTCGGGATTATTCTAATGATAGAAAAAGATAAAGTGAACAGAATACTTGTTGTTGATGACTCAGCCGATACAAGAAGAATTATTCAGAGAAATTTAACAGAAAAAGGATTTAAAGTCTTCACAACTGCAGATGTAAATAATGCAATCCAGATATTGAATTCTATCAGTATTGACCTGGTTATTACTGATCTTAAAATGCCAAAAGTCAGTGGTATAGATCTCATCAAACATGTCCGCGAAAATAACAAAGATTCAGAAGTAATAATGATAACGGGTTATCCTTCCATCGAAAGTGCCGTGGAAGCTGTAAAAATAGGAGCACAAGATTACTTGACCAAACCCTTTACGAATGAAGAACTCTTTAAAGCAGTGAAAAAGGCATTTGATAAATTGAAGTTCTCTCGCAAAATAAAATCACAGGATAATCTTAATTTTGCAGAAAAATATGGAATTATCGGTGAATCTAATGTGATGAAAAAGACTCTGGAAGAAACTTTTAAAGCTTCCCAGACGTCATCAACAGTTCTGATATATGGAGAAAGTGGAACCGGAAAGGAACTTATTGCCCGAGCTATCCATTACAACAGTCTTAGAGCCTCTGCTCCCTTTGTGCCTATAAATTGCAGTGCGATCCCGGAAAGCCTACTTGAGAGTGAACTTTTCGGTTATGTGAAAGGTGCTTTTACCGGTGCTTACGAGAATCGGGAAGGCTTCTTCCAAACTGCAGATGGAGGTTCTATCTTCCTAGACGAAATCAGTGAGACCAGCTTTTCCATGCAAGTTAAATTGTTAAGGATATTAGAAGATAAAGCTGTGTACCGAGTTGGTGGAAAACATTCCAGAAAAATAGATGTAAGAATTATCACTGCTACTAATAAACAACTTCTTAAACTTGTAGAAAAAGAAAGATTCAGAGAAGACCTTTTCTATCGTTTAAACGTAGTTTCAATAGATTTACCACCACTAAGAGAAAGAGGGGATGATATCCTGCTTCTAACACATTACTTTACTCTAAAATACTCAAAGAAACTTGGAAAAGAAACTCCTGTTTTTTCTGAGAAGGCTTTAAAAGTTTTTCAGGATTATCATTGGCCCGGAAACGTGAGAGAGCTGGAAAATGTGATCCACAGAATAATTGTGATGAACGATGACATAAATATAGACGTTCCGGATCTACCCCCGCTGATGAGATTCACAGCTCTTAGAGAATCCGGACTCGACCGCTCATTGGCAGAAGTTGAACTCGAATATATAAAAAATGTGCTGGTCAGTGTAAATAATAATAAGTCCAAAGCTGCAAAAATATTGGGTATCGATAGAAAAACATTACGTGAAAAATTGAAACATATCGAATAGGTGCTTTTTTGGGGGGAATTATTCCCCAGAGGCAGAATTTTCCCCACTTTTACAATTTCCTTTTTTTTTAATTTCTTGAATTATCATACCCATTATAATGTAAGTTATCTCATTAATTCATAATAAGATAGAATTATTATAGTCTATATAAATTCCAATAAAATTAAAGCGATTCAAATTGGCACACCATTTGCATTTAAATAAGTCAGAAAAAGAAATTGGAGGTTATAATGACTATACCAAAAAAAGAAATGAAAGAAAAAGCCTTTTCAACCTTTAATATTGAAGAGGTAAGAAAGATGAACACAACCCAAGAAAGAAAAACAATGTTCCAGCTTAAAGAAGGACCCAAAACTTACTCCTGGCCTTGTGAAGTAGATCCAAATAGAACAATAACGGTTACTACCGACGACCTTTTTAGTAAAACACATGATGGAACAATAATCAAACATACAGGAGTGGGATGCTACGGAATTCACATTCCAGATGAAGACCTGGAAGAAATATTCGAATAACGCTCTTTTATTTAGCTTTAGATAATTTTTTATGAATTGAATTTGCTGCAATTCTGCCGGATCCCATTGCTTGGATAACTGTTGCTGATCCTGTTACGATATCACCACCAGCATAGACGAATTCTTTTGAAGTTTCCATAGTTTCAGGATCAACTTCTATATACCCCCATTTATTTCTTTTTAAATCGGGAGTTGTTTCAAAGATTATCGGGTTTGGACCATTTCCAATAGCCACGATAGCAATATCACAATCGATCTGGAAGTTCGAATCCTTTATCTCAACCGGTCTCCTTCTACCAGAATCATCGGGTTCTCCCAGTTTCATTCTAATGCATTCAACGCCTTTTACCCAATTCTGGTCGTTCCCTAAATATTTCACAGGATTTGTGAGAAGTTTAAACTTTATCCCTTCTTCTTCTGCATGATGAATCTCTTCATTCCTTGCAGGCATTTCTATACGGGAACGTCTATAAACAATTGTGACTTCTTCTGCACCTGTTCGTAAAGCATTTCTTGCGCAATCCATTGCCACATTTCCTCCTCCTACAACAACCACTTTATTTCCTTTTGGGAGCGGAGTATCATATTCGGGGAATTTGTATGCTTTCATCAGATTGATTCTTGTGAGGTACTCATTCGCAGAAAAGACATTACATAGATTCTCACCGGGGATATTCATAAACATAGGTAAACCCGCACCAACTCCAATATAGACTGCATTAAAATTTTCTAATAGTTCGTTTATCGTATAGATATTCCCAATTACATGATTCAGCTCGATCTTACACCCCAGTCTTTTCAAGTAATTGATCTCAAAATTGACTATAGATTTTGGGAGCCTGAATTCCGGAATTCCATAAACCAGAACGCCACCTGATTGGTGCAAGGCTTCGAATATCGTTACCGAATAACCAAGTAATGTAAGGTCTGCTGCTATAGTAATCCCTCCGGGACCGGAACCAATAACAGCTATTCTTTTATTTAGTTTTGTTTTTATTATGGGAATTTTTACTAATTCCATTTTTCGCTCAAAATCTGCAACAAATCTTTCCAGGTTTCCAATTGCTACAGGTTTATCTTTTATACCAAGAATACATAGTTCTTCACATTGATCTTCCTGGGGACAAACTCTGCCGCAAACAGCAGGTAGTATGTTACGTTCTTTTATCTTTTTTGCAGATTCATCGTATTTTTCTTCACAGATAAGCCTGATGAATTCAGGAATATCAATATTTACAGGGCAACCATCCACACATTTCGGATCTTTGCATTGCAGGCATCTTCCAGCTTCCAGAAGAGCCAGTTCTGTTGTAAGTCCATAAGGTACTTCTATAAAATTATGAACCCTGAGTTTCTGGTCTTGTTCAGGCATATCTTGTCTGGGAATCTTCAGACGGATAGTTCTTTCATCAGCTTTTGTAAGACCATGCCAGTCACAGCCATATTGCAAGCAGATGAAGAAAGGTAGAAGTTTTGAATACGCTGTAATAATCAATTTTGCTACTTCAGAATCACAATCTTCACATCTTCTTTCATCTGTAATAAGGCTGCTTTTACAGTGTGGGCAGATCAAATCGGAAAGTTTTTCTCCTTCCTTTATTGGAACAGAAACTTCCATCTCAAATACATCAAGATAGGGACTCATTTTCAAATCGATTTCTTTCCCTTTGAATTTAGCTTTGAAAAAAAGTAGTTCTTTTCCTTTTTCTTTAATATTAAAGCTATTATTGCAATGGGGACAATATGTATTTAAAAATGTTTTGAATTTTAGATATTTCACATCATGATCAAGCATAATCCCACCTTCACTTTATTGAAAATAGAAGAGCATCTTTTTCATCTTTCAAATACATACTATTTCTTTTTTCAAGTTCTTCAAAATCAACTTCATGCCCATCGAAATCCGGTCCGTGCACACAGCAAAATTTTGTTTTATTTCCAACAGTTACACGACATCCGCCACACATACC
>JAUXIJ010000062.1 GCA_030621085.1 Candidatus Cloacimonadota bacterium
AATATACCCCGGGAAGCTGAAATATTCAGATTTAAATCTCAAATTCCTGATGTTCAGGAATATAATCCTAAAGTATCCTTTTTATATGATGAGCATAGTAATAAATTTAAAATATATGCTATCAAATTAATTAAATATATCAAAGATATATTTTTCTCACCTGATATTTATATAATTTGGTGTATTCGGATTTTACCAAAATTAATTAGATTAATTCATAAAGAAAGAATTAAAATGTTAATGGTTACAGGAGGACCGTTTTCTTTATTTTTATTAGGAACAATTATCAAAAAAATTACAAAAGTTAAATTAATACTTGATTATAGAGATCCTTGGCAAACTAATCCAAATCAATTACAACAAACACTAATAAGAAGAAAACTTAATAGGCTATATGAGGTTTTTTGTCTTAAAAATGCTGATCTTGTTATTGGAACTACCATTCAAATCATCAATAAAATAGAACAGTATTATAAAGGGAAAACATTAGTAATTCCAAATGGTATTGATAAAGATGATTTTAGAGAAATTAACTTATCTGAATTAAAAAAAGATTTATTCTTAATTGGTTATACAGGAAAATTCGATGTTACCAGTAATAGTTATAATCCAACTTTTTTTTTAGAAGTATTTAAAAAATTTATAAGTATTCATAAAGAGAAAAAAATAAAATTAATTGTAATAGGTGATGCAAATAAGAAAACTATAACTTATATAGAGTTAATTAGTTTAAGTAATTTTGTTATTTTTAAGGGTCCTTTACCTTTTCACGAAGTAATAAAAGAAGAAGCGAAATGTAATATATTACTCCATTTTTTATATCCCACAAAAGCAAAAGATAGGATTTCTATAAAATTATTGGAATATTTGCAAATGCAAAAGCCAATTTTGAGTATTAATACAAGAAATTCTCCAATGGAGAAGATAATAAATAATGTTAAAGCTGGATTCGTTGTTGAAAACGATGATGAAGTAGAAATATTGACTAAATTAAATGAACTTTATGAAATTGATATGGAAAAATATCTACGCGAAAGGAATGATGATTACTTAAAAGAATATGATGTGGGATGTTTAACTGAGACTTTAGCAAAGGAAATATATAAAATTGGAGATTAAACTATATGTCGAAAATCTTAATTTTAGCTGATGCTTCTAATGTTCATACACAGAAATGGGCTTTATACCTTTCTGATTTTTATAAAATAACTGTATTAAGCTTACTTCCTTATGATAGTGATAAGTATAATATTATTACAATACCTTCAAAATCATATAAAGCGCGGAAAAATAATCTTGAATATAATAGAGCGAAAGTATTATTTGAATCGATTTTATTTATCAGAAAACAATTGAGGATAATAAAACCTGATCTATTACACGCACATTTTGCTTCTAGTTATGGATTAATGGGAGCTTTATCAAGTTTCAAACCATTCATCGTATCTGTGTGGGGATATGATACATTAATATTTCCTTATCAATCTTTTATGAATAAGTTATTGATTAAGTTTGTATTGGGAAAAAGTAAAATGGTATTAGCAACTTCAAAGTATCTTGCAATTGAAACACAAAAATTGACAAAAAAAAGCATTCAAATTACTCCTTTTGGAGTTGATGTTAACACTTTCAAACCTCTTCCTAAAAAAAATACAAGAAAATTTATCATTGGTATTACAAAATCTTTGCGTATGAATTATGGCTTCGAAGTATTATTTGAAGCTGTTCAAAAACTTTCAGTGATCATTAGTGATTTTGAAGTACATATAATAGGATCTGGTGAAGATGAAGATATTATTCACGAAATGTGTGTTCGAAAAAAAATCATCAATAAAGTAAAATTCTTTGGAAGAATTGAGCATGAACAAATTCCAAAATATATTCATAAATTTTCTGTTGCCGTATTTCCAACCATCGGATATGAATCTTTTGGAGTTTCTGCTGTCGAAGCTGCTGCCTGTGGCATTCCATTGATAGTTTCGAATTTAGGAGGATTACCAGAAATAGTACAAGATGGAGTTAACGGATACACAATACATCCAGGAAATTCTAAAAGTTTATTTGAAAAATTGATATTTCTTTATCAAAATTCTGATGTAGCAAAATCAATGGGACTGAAAGGCAGAGAATACATTATTCAAAATTTTAACTGGACCAATAATGCTAATAAGATGAAAGATATATATAATAGAATTTTAAAGGTTTTGTAATGATTTATATTTTTTGGTTGATGATCGCATTAATAATATACCATATAATTGGTTATCCCATAATTTTGATGATACTATCTTTTATTAGTAAAAGAGAGAAAGAAATTCCTGAGAATTGTAATACTACCTCAATCACAATATTATGTCCGGCATATAATGAAGAAGATGTAATAGAAGAAAAAATTAAATCATTTCTTAATCTTGATTATCCCAAAGATAAGATTAGGATGATTGTAATATCTGATGATTCGACTGACAATACAAATGATATTGTGATGAAATATGAAAAAGAAAATATTAAATTAATTGTTCAAAAACCAAAAAAAGGTAAACCATCAGGTCATAACTTAGTTGAACCAAATATCAAAAGTGATTATGTACTTTCCACAGATGCAAATTCACTGTTTCACAAAGATGCTTTAAAATATTTAGTTAAATCAATTCAATCAGATCCAAAGATTGGTATAGTTTCTGGTGAATTAAAACTTATTAGCAATAGTAATGATTCGGGTGAAGGATTATATTGGAAATATGAATCTTATATTAAGAAATTAGAAAGTAGATATCATTCAATAATTGGTTCCAATGGTTCAATATTTTTAATCAAAAGAGAATTATTTACTCAAATTCATCCCGCTTCTGTTGATGATTTCGAACGTACATTGCATGTTATAAAAAAAGGATTTGTTGGAAAGTATAAGCCCAAGGCTTTAGTTTATGAAAAAAGCACTGAAAAACCATCAGAAGAATTAAAAAGAAAAATTCGCATAATTTCTCGTGAATGGTTTGCATTAATGAGAAATTATGAATTGTTAAATCCCTTCAAATTTCCGTTTACTAGCTGGATGATTTTTTCGCATAAATTAATTCGATGGACATTATTTCTTTGGGCTTTTCTTATATTATTTACAAATTTTTTCTTAATACACCATAACCCTTATTACTTATCTCTATTCATTTTACAAATCCTAGTTTACTTATTTGGAGTATTTGAAATCTACCTTGAATCACGAGAAAGAAGTGTGAAGTTATTTAAATTACCAGGCTATTTTATAGTTATGGTTTATGCTTCTTTTATGGCTTTTATCATGTTTCTAAAAGGAACTCAGTATGCTACTTGGAATACTATCAGAGAGGAAAAATAAATGATAATCCTTATAACAGGCTCAAACGGTTTTGTTGGCTCTCGATTGATGTACTATCTGGAGGATAAAGGGTATCAGGTATGGGGTATAGATATAAGTGATGAATGTAATATTGAAAACCATCCGAATACGTTTATCGGGGATATCCGAAATATTGAGGATCTGTGTAAACTAAATGAACACGAATTTGAACTGATTATTCATTGTGCTGCTTCCAAGCATGACTTTGGGGTTTCAAGGGGAGATTATTTCAGTAATAATGAATATGGTACACAAATTCTGATGGATTATGCTTCTGAGCGTAATATCAATAAAATAATATATTACAGTACGGTTTCGGTATATGGTCATCAATTTCATCCCTGTGATGAAACAGCTAAATATCTTTCCAATACGGTTTATGGTGATTCCAAATTTGCTGGTGAGAAGATAATCTGGAAATGGCAGGAAGAAAAACCGAATGAACGATGTGTAATTACGTTAAGACCTTCAGTGATTTATGGCCCCAATAATTTTGCAAATATGTATAATCTAATAAACCAGATGAATAAATTCCCGTGGTTGATGGTTGGTAATGGAAGTCACATTAAATCGATGATATCCTTGGAAAATATGGTTGATATGACCTATTTTGTTCTGGATAAATTAAAACTGGGAATTCAAAATTTTAACTGTATTGATAAACCATATCTTACAGTTAGAAAGTTAATGGAAATAATTGCTTCCAATAAAGGATTCAATATGCCTAAAATACATATCCCACTTTTCTTTGCCATTTTTATTGGAAGGATATTTGATTTCATTGGAAAGATACTGGGAAAAGAACTTCCTATCAATAGTGATAGAATGAAGAAATTTGGAACTTCAACCGATTACCACTCTGAAAAGATCCGTGAACTGGGATATATTCAAAAACATTCAATTGAAGATGAAATTAAAAGAACCTGTGAATGGTATATGAAAGTTAATTCCAAAGGGTATAAAAAATGAAAATAGTTACTATCATCGGTGCCCGACCACAATTTATCAAAGCAGCAGCAGTAAGCCGTGAGATAGCAAAACACAGCAATATTAAAGAAATCATTATACATACCGGACAGCACTTCGATGAAAATATGAGCGAAATATTCTTCGAGCAAATGCAGATACTTAAGCCTGATTATAACCTTGAAATAAATAGCCTTACACATGGTGCCATGACCGGTAGGATGATAGAGAAAATAGAGGAAGTTTTATTAAAAGAAAAACCAAATTGGGTAATCGTTTACGGTGATACAAATTCCACAATAGCTGGTGCACTGGCCGCTAAAAAATTGCATATAAAAGTAGCTCACGTGGAGGCTGGACTTCGTTCTTTTAATCGAAAAATGCCAGAAGAAATAAACCGCATTCTTACAGATAAAATTAGTGACCTGCTATTTTGTCCAACTGACCAAGCAGTGAAAAACCTTCAAGAAGAAGGAATAGGAAAACATTCATTAGCCAGGATAGTGAAAAGCGGAGATGTAATGCAGGATGCTGCTGTATTCTATTCCAACCTGGCACAAAAACCTAATTTCAAACTTCCAGAAAAATTCATACTCTCCACGATCCATAGGGCAGAGAATACCGATGATCCAGTTAGACTCAGATCTATTTTCAGTGCATTTCAAAAGATCGCAGACGAAATACCCATTATTCTTCCGCTTCATCCTCGCACAAAAAAAATAATTAAAAATTTTGAATTGAAAGTCGAAGATTTAATAATCGTCGAACCGGTTGGCTACCTGGAAATGATCTATCTTTTAAAGAACTGCTCACTTGTTATGACCGATAGTGGCGGTTTACAGAAAGAAGCTTTCTTCTTTCACAAACCTTGTGTAACTCTACGCGATGAAACGGAATGGGTAGAGTTGGTGGAAAATGGTTTCAATGTTGTTGTAGGAAGCAATTCCGGTGAGATTTACGCTGCATATAAAAAAATGATAAATAAAAATCCTAATTATAACATCAATCTTTACGGTGGGGGAAAGGCTTCCAATAAAATTATCCGGGAATTACTGAAAAAATTATAATCATCCTATCTTCTTCATTTTCATACAGTTAGATTCTGTGTAATTTGCAAAACCAAACCAGTTAGAGAAATAATACTTGACATATATTCCTCTGGTGTACCAGTTGACCCAGACACTAAAACAGTAAGGGAGGTTGAATGAAGTTTAATGAAGGTATTCCGATCTATCTTCAGATAAAGGAAGAAATTGAAAATGCCATTCTCACTAACACGATTCGAGAAGAAGATAAAGTATCTTCTATTCGGGAACTGGCGCAACAATACAGACTAAATCCTCAAACGATTTCCAATGCAGTTAGCGAACTCATTAGTGAAGGAATCCTATATAAAAAAAGAGGGATCGGTATGTTCGTAGAGAAGGGAGCACAAAAAAAATTGAAAAAGAAAAAAGACAATGAATTTAGAAATTCAGATTTAAAGAAGTTGGTCTTGAAAAGCAAATCACTTGGAATAACAAAAACCGAACTCATGAATATTCTGGATTCAATTTATGAAGAAGGAGGAAAATAATGAACATCGCTGAAGTGAAAAACCTGACCAAGTATTATGGCAAACTGAAAGCCCTGGACGAAGTTACATTAAGCATTCCGCAAGGAAGGATCATCGGTCTTCTGGGAAAAAACGGAGCCGGCAAATCTACATTCATGAGATGTTTGCTCGGATTTCTGAAACATAAGGGAGAGATAACAATTCTTGGTGAAACCATAAAGAGCCATAAAGAATCGATCCATGAACATATTGCCTTCATTCCGGATGTAAGCAGCCTGGATGACAGGCTAACCGTACAGCAGACAATAAATTATGTGGCTTCATTGAATAAGTCATGGAATGCAAAGAAAGCTCAGCAGCTTCTTGCCGGGAGTGATCTTCCACTCAACCAGAAAGTTGCGACTCTATCAAAGGGAATGAAAACCAAGCTGTATCTTTTAATAACTTTATCGCTGGATGTAAAGATCCTTCTACTGGATGAACCGACACTTGGTCTGGATATTGTTTTCCGAAAAGAATTTTTCAATACGATCCTGGGTGAATTTTATGATGAATCCAGAACGATTATCATTTCTACCCACCAGGTTGAGGAAGTAGAACAGATACTACAGGACATCATCTTCATAGATAAAGGGAAAATGATACTCTTTGAAGATGTGGAAGAACTAAAGAAAAAATATTCTATCTTCACGGTTCCATCCGATAAAATAGAAGAATTGGAAAAACATAAACCAAAATTAATTACAAAAACTCTGGGGCACGTTAGTGCCATCCTGGATAGTAAGATAAAGATCGAGAATGCGCAAGTAAACAAACCATCTTTATCCGACCTGTTCATGGAAAAAGTGGGAGGTTCAAATGTATAAATTAAAAGCAATTATGATCAAAGACTGGCATATTAATAAAAAGTCGCTGCTCATCCCATTTTGGATAACAGCCGGATTTTATGCTTTCATACTTTTAAGCGTTGCATTCGCTTATTTCAAGGGTGATATGAATTTCAGTATGATCGATCTGGATACCGGATCACCTGTAGCGGAAACTAATTACAGTGTGAATATGGCAATACTATCTCTACCGGGATTGATGAGCCTTCTATTTATTATCATGCTTACGCAGGGCGCACTAAACGAAGATATAAGAAAAAATTGTGAATTATTTCACAGGTCTCAACCAGTTTCCATCTGGTTTAGAACAGGTTCGAAATATCTTATGGGAATTACAAGTAACTGGGCAGTCATGCTGATTATTGCATTATTCAATTTCCTGGTCATCAATATAATCCTGGCAATTTTTCATCAATTCGATTTCTATTCTGCCATAAACGGCATGATTCTGTCTTTAATATCATTTATGAAAACTGGACTCATCATCGGAAGCATAACTTTTTTCTTCTCTGCCATTTTCAAAGATAAAGCGTTCTTCCAGGGATTTGCCATCCTTCTTGGAGTCCAGTTTCTCTTCATGATAGTAAATACTATGCTTAATTGGCATCTTCCGTTACCACTTACCTACCTGTTTAAATTGATTAAACTTAATCCAATGGAAGGTCTTGAAAACGATGTTGCTTCAGCAGGTCTCAGAAATCATATTTCTACAGCCTGGAATTCAATCCTGTTCAACTGGAAAACACTGATCCAGCTTGCATTCAGCGGTGCACTTTTTGCAGGTAGCACCTTGATATATAAAAATAAGGAAATAAAATAGTCCAGCTTATCTGTACCACTCGTGAGTGGTCAGATACGCCGAGACAGTCCGCCTACGTTAAAACTACGGCGAGACAAGGAGGAAAAAATGAAAAAAGCACTCTTTATAGTCATTTTAATAGTGCTCAGTATTATCCTGATGGCTGTTACAGAAAAGGTAATTGCATTAGATGAAGAGATCGAACTTATCTTCAAGAACGTTAAGATCAAAGATATTGAGTTCTATGGTCAAAATGATGTAGAAGTGGATTTTTCCAAATCGGATGATGTGAAGGTTACAAAAGAAAAAAATGTGATCCGCATATCATCCGATGATTATGCAAAAATATCGCTGCGTCTTCCTGAAACAAAAGACTATATCTACAAAACTGAAGATACAGTTGTGAAATTCAATGTTCAGATTGTAACAATTGAAACAGATGATGGAGAATTGATCGAATTTAAAGACGGATCTATGAAAATTATCGAAGATGATGGTTCTCAGATCGTGGAGATCGGTCCGGAAGGTGTTTTCGTTACAGATGATGATGAAATTGTGGAGATCAGTTCTCGAGGGATAATTGTGGAAACTGACGATGAAAATAAACATCTTACAGGATTCTGGGGTCAGCTTCTGGGTGGATTTGTAAAACTTATTGCAAAAACCTCCATTTCAGTTGTGAGTAAAGATCCAGGACGATTGATGAAATATCTTATCAATGAAGATCATAATGATAAAAACATCGGTATTAATGTTAATTTTGGTGATAATGATGAGGATGATGGTACCGTCATTACCCGTGATTTCCATGATGCTTTCCAACCTAAAAAAGGTGCAAATTTAAACGTCTATAATACCAACGGTTTTGTCCGTATTGAAGAATGGGATAATGATTATATAGATATCAACGCTGTTTTAAAAACAAGGAAAGAAGAGGATGAATTCGATAAATTGCAGATCGAGATTTTTGCCAAGGATGGTTGCACAGTAACCACTAAACTACTGGAAAAAAATGTATGCGTGACAGTTAATTACACCATTAAAGTCCCTGATACTGTAATGCTGAATAACATCGAAACAACCAATGGAAGGCTCGATATCGAGAATTGCAGAGGAAACTTAAATGCGGGAACAACGAATGGTTCAATCGAAGTGTGTAACTTTATCGGGAATGTAGATGCCGAAAGTACAAATGGCAGACTTACCATAAATAATATTGATGGCAAAGTAAGCCTGGGTACAAGTAACGGCTCCATCCGTGTTATCGGATCTCCCGGAATGACTACAGCTCACACATCCAATGGTACCATCAAAGTGGAAATGGCAAAATTGGATGATAATCTAACCTTATCTTCATCCAACGCTTCTATTAAACTGTACCTGGATAAGAAAATAAAAGCAGATGTAGAAGCCAGAACTTCCAATGCCAGCATCAAAGTGAACAACATTAATATAACCACAGAAAAACTCACTGATAATTACCTGCGTGGAAAGATCGGTAAAGGAGGGAAGAAAATTACTCTTACCACTTCTAACGGAAGTATTACACTGGGAGAATTAGAAAAATAAAGTGAAATAAAGGAGGAGAAATGAAAGGAATATTTTTTAATGTAACTCGTTACGAAAGTCTCTTTCGTAACGCAACAAAAATGAAAAAGATAATTGTAATTTTAATGCTAATTGGTTTGTCAGGCAGTTTGATGGCTTATACTTCTATAGCATCAACAGATAATTTCATGGCAGCGAAAGTAAATCCTGCTGCAATATCTTTCGGAAATGCCGGGGGTGTTACTTTCCTGGGAAATTACGATAAAGACGGGTTGTTTGAGGATTGGTATTCCGTTATGATAAATACAGATAAATTTGCTTATGTTCTGGATCAAATGGGAAATAACAATTATCATAAGATTGCGATCTCGAGCAATAAACCAATGCTTACACCAAATTTGTATACAGGTACTGCCTGGGATTGGAAAAACAAATATTTCAAGAAAGGACATCTATCACAAAGCTTTTTATATCGTCCTGCAAATTTTCTTTCTCTTGCAACTGTGATAAATAATGCCTTTGAAAAAGATTATGTAAATTTTGATCTTGGAGCAGCTGTTCGTCCTATTATATTTAACGAATGTTTTTTAAACAGGATCACATTGAGTGCAGATACAAATTACGATTACAAAGATTCCGATTGGAAAAAACCCGTTTTGGGAGTTCAAACAGAACTGGCGGATGGCATCCAACTTGGTGGTGCGTACGATATGGAATCTGAAACTTTCAGTGCGAATTTCGGGATCACATTTGAGAATCTTGGCATTGGAAGTTTGATCGATGCAGATAAAGACAAAGAATTCACAAACGGGAAATACTATATAAATATTTCTGAGAAATCCTATCGCTCTTTTATTGGTAAAGAGAAAAACTATTTTGTGGATTATGAACTAAGAGGAAAGATCCTGGAAAAAAGGCAGGGCAGCAAATTAGGTCCGATCACCGTGTTTATGGGCAAAGAAAAGACCCTTTCCCGGATCATTGAAGATATACAAAAATACAAAGAAGATGATAATGTTACTGGATTGGTTTTCAAGTCGGGCAATATTTCTGCCAGTTTTGCCAAGATCACAGAACTCAAAAATGCACTGTTGGATTTTAAAACTTCCGGGAAATACATTGTGTTTTATTATGAGATGATCACCGGTGCCAATTATACCCTGGCAGCTTCGGTAGCAGATGAGATATACTTAAATCCGCTGGGTATGATAGACCTGAAAGGGCTGTCAGTTTCCGCTCCCTATGTGAAGAATTTATTGGACACGCTGGGTGTAGATGTGGTTAACTTCCGCAGTCACGATTATAAAACAGCGGGAAATATACTTTCCGAAGAACATATGACAGAAGCTGAACGCGAAACATACGAATACCTGTTGGAAGGCATCTATGAAGAAATGACAAACATGATAGTGCAGGGCAGAGGCGATAAACTTACAAAATCAATTGATGAAATAATCGATAACGGACCATATTGGAAAGCTGAAGAATCTAAAGATCTTGGGTTAATAGATGAAATAATCTTCGAAGATGAACTGGAAGATACAATCAAAGAGAAATATGCAGCTAAGAAAATTGTGGATAAATACAGGAAAAATGCCATAACTTATGACTGGCATAAAGATCTGAAAGACAAAGTTGCTCTGATCTATGCGATCGGTAATATTCATTCAGGTAAAGGCATATCAGGAAAATCCATAGGTTCAGAAACTACAGCAGAATTAATTAAAAAAGCACGTGAAGATAAAAGAATAAAGGGTATTATAATCCGCGTGGATAGCGGTGGTGGCTCTGCTCTTGCTTCCGATATAATTGCCCGTGAAGTGGAACTTTGTAAAAGCGGCGAGAATAAGAAACCCGTCATAATTTCCATGAGCGGTGTAGCAGCCAGCGGCGGTTATTATATTGCAACCCTGGCAGATGAGATCATTGCCCAACCGGCTACAATTACCGGTTCGATCGGTGTGGTGGGAATATTCCCATGTCTCGAGCGATTATACAGTAAAATACTCATCAACTGGGATACTGTTAAAAAAGGCGAACGTGCCGATTTTGGTAAAACTAATCGCCGCATGACTGAAAATGAGAAGCAAATGGTTAGAGATGGAATTAAACATTTCTACGATCGGTTTATAAATACTGTTGCCCGGGGACGTAATATGGCTGAAGATGATGTTCACAAAATTGCTCAGGGCAGAGTATGGACAGGAAAACAAGCCTTCGAGCGTGGACTTATAGATGCACTCGGTGGAATGGATGTAGCTGTAAGTGAAATGAAAAAAATTGCTCATCTTAAACGAGAAGTGGAGTTGATAGAGTTTGAACAGGATAGAAGTTCCTTAACATTAAGTTTGGGAATGGCAATGAAATCAACATCCCCACACATTCCGGAAGGGTTGAGATCGGTCTATGAACTGGGAGAGAAATTATTTCAGTTTGAAGATGAGAATATTCTCATGATCCTGCCTGTGGAGCCGGAATTCAAATAAAAAACTCCTCCTATGGTAAAACCGCCCGATCCCCCGGGCGGTTTTTTGTTGAACTCACCCTACTATCCCTCTCTTGAATTCAAGAGAAGGAACATAAGAAAAGCAGGAAGAATAACACATCTTCCGATTGGGATTGTAATCCTTCATTAAAAACTGATCACGATCTTAATAGAGAATTTTCTGTCATTCCCGAGAAATCGGGAATCTAAAAAAATGAATAGATTAAATCCTATTTTAGCAGCAAACATTTCTTCACAGCTTCGGTTTTATCAATTACATTCAATTTGTAGAAATAGATTCCCGATGCAACTGGTTTATTGTTGCTATCTTTTCCATTCCATACAACTGAATGCTCTCCTGCTGGTATCATTTCATTAATTAGTGTTTTCACTTTCTGTCCTTTGATGTTATAGATGTTAAGTGAAACTTTTAAATCCTCTTTAAGAGAGTAGCTTATCGTTGTCGTTGGATTAAACGGATTGGGGTGATTACCTTTTAAAAGTGTACACAATTGTGCAGGATAGATATCATCTACTCCAACAATTCCTTCGACATTTTCTGCTGCAAAAGTGGGAGTCATCTCGATAAAATCCCCTGTACCATTTGGGTAACGTCCCATACTAATATCGGTTGTTTGTTCACCGAAAGTATATTCATCAATAATTTCCAGGTCTGGGTCGGTTAAGACTATGGATTCACCAGATGCGGATAATTTAAAATTAGCATGTAAGCCTATTTGTCCTTCATCATCATCAGCCCAGATTATCAGGTACCCATTTGCGACTATAAATGTATCTGGGAATGTCCATTTTGTCAGATCTTCCAGATCATCTGAAAGGTAATAGCCATTAAGAGAAATTGTTTCATCTGAGTTGTTATATAATTCTACCCAATCATCAAATTCTCCGTGAGGATCTGCAACAGTAGTATCATTGGATGCAAGAAACTCATTGATCACCAGATCACCTTGCATACTTGCCACTTCGATCGTATATGACTCATATTCTGCTCTTATAGGTGAAAAATATGCTGCTTCATCATTTTCTGCATAAATATAATATCGAATATCACCGGTTTCAATATCAATAGATATACCATAAATGCCGTCTCCTGCAACTCCATCATTGTGGCAACCATCGTCAAACATCTCTACTTTTTCAAACGCACCTGCTATATTTTGTTTATAACCAAGTATAACAAAATTTGCATCTTCTACTTCTGTGGTGAACCATACTGTAGAATTTGGTAAAATATTTGTAGGGGAATAAGATATGTCTAAAATTGCCGGAACTGTTCCCTGAAATGCTATATGAGTTGTAAGATAATCGACTCTCGGATTCATAAGCTGAATGAGTCCAATAATTGATTGAGGACCATAACCGACTGAGTTATAAATGTTATTCAGAAAATCACCATAGGTATAGAACTTATTGGGATCTGCCTGTACATCTTCACCTATGATATCTTGAATTTCTAAAACTCTGTTCAGAAACCAGTTGTTGGTAAAATTTTCTTCCATAATGGTTCTCATATGTGCGATATACATTTTATAGTAAGTTGGATTGGGTAATAATTTGTTAATAATTGGATAATTCGGGTTCGAAACATTCAGGAAAGGATCAAGTTGCTGCATCTGTATAATATTTAATGGCTGTCCACCTATAAGCATTGTAAAAGCTCCAAAATTTTCATTCAAATCCCACAATATGGGATTAAATTGACCTGTCACATCTTCATACAAATAAAAATTATGTCCAAAGTTAATCGGAGAATCCAGGTTAACCATTAAATTGTCATAAGCCAGCATCCATAAAGTCCTATCCACATCAAGAACTTCTTCTACATCAGTAGTGTTGTTATTAAAAGTATCCAGAAATTCAATTAAATCTATCCAACCAGTATCAGACTTGATTTCATAAAAGTTGTAGTAACTGGTTGAATCTGGACCATAATAACCCCAGATCATTACAGGTTGTGGTGGTCCTAATAATTCACCCTTAAAAAACGCATTATCATTACAGTAAAAATGATTACCCATAAAAAATTTATCAACAGATTGAACACTTGTGTAAAGACCGATCAAATCACCATTTATATAAACATTGATGTAATTTGCTTTGCTGGAGGGAAGATATTTTCTACCAATTTCATAACTGACAACTTCTCGAACGAAGCTTGGATCTTTAAAACCATTTGACAGCTTAAGTGTACCATACCCATCGAGCAGTTGACCTTCAATTATATGATCTAACTTGATATTCAGAGGATTTTTTATCTGGTTAGGATTATATGAGCTATTTCCTTTATACCTTACACCAACACTATCGAATTGTACTTCATTTATAAAAGCAGTGCCAACGAGTCGTTCTTCAAGTCCGGCTGCATATAAGCTGTGCAATATCTCATTCCAGTTGGATTCAGCGAAGATTATCTCAATGGTGTTTATTGTATCAATATCATAAAAATCCTGACTATAAGCGGCTTGCATAATTATTAAAAATAAAATTGAAACTACTGCTATTTTTTTCATTTTCCCGCCTCCTCAATCTAAGCAAAACTGCTTTTATAATAGTAGACAACGATAACATTAATATCCTTCAGTATTTTTTAAATAAATATCGGAATTATATAGATAGCTGCTCCAATAAGAAAAACAATCAAAAATATAACCGAAGCAAGTCTTTTCAAACCAAAAAATATAATTTGTTCAACAGCCCGCATAAACCAGAAAAGTGAAATAACAATAATGATTACTTTTCCGAGCTGAGTTGAGATCAAACCTTCTTGATGAAAGACTGAGATATATGCAAATACAAAAAAGATGTAAATTAAACGAATATTCAGAACCTGCATAATTGCTCTATTTTGCGGCAGAAGACGACGCAAACTCCTTTTCCAGCGGAATATCTTCCAAAACATAATATGAAAAATTGCGAAAGCCAAGTTATAAAATCCACCAATAAATAATAAGGTTTCTTTCATCTGAAATCTCCTTCTCGGACAGCTCGGAGAGCTATCCCTACTTGATTAACACCATCTTCTTAACTTTCTGGTAATTACCTGCTTTTATTTTGTAGAAATAGATTCCCGATGAAACGGATTTGTTGTTATCGTCTTTTCCATCCCAAACAACCGAATGCTTTCCTGCTGGAAGAACTTTATTAACAAGTGTCTTCACTTTCTGACCTTTAATATTATAAATACTTAACTCCGTGTTCTCCGTGTGCTCAGTGGTTAAATCAAATGAGATCATTGTTTCCGGATTAAACGGATTAGGATAGTTATTAAGATTAAAGTCATTCGCTGACGGAATTATTGTATTTTCTTCAACATCCACTATTTCAGTCATGGAAATTGCTATTTGTGTAAATTGCCCATCAAAAACTTCCACTTGATACTCTATCACATCTTCGTAAAATACACGCTCTGCATAAACATCGTACATACCGGCAGGAAGTTTGTATTCAAAATTCCCGATGCTGTCTGAAAAAGTGAACTCCCCTGGTTGGTCGTCTATTTTCAGCAAAACGTAATCTACCGGATCACCAGTTACAGGATTGTATGTGTAACCCTCGATACCACCGAAAGCTGGTGAACCGAATTCATAAGGTCCAATATCGATGATTGCAGTTCCGTTATTATCCCCATCCCAGACTCTGTGATTGTAATCCATATCGAACGGATAATAATAACCCAGAGTATCGAACCCGGCATCTATTGCCAGGCTGCCTTCTATGAGATGAAAATCTCCGTTAGTTATATCTTCGAAAAGGGTTTGTGCTTGCAGCGAATCCACCCAAATATTTCCCCCGCCATCTATACAGGGTGGTTCAATATCGAAATCCAATATACAATTACGAAAGATAGGTGTGCCGGTTACTCCAAATTGTTCAAGTTCCTCATTGTTGAAAAATATACAATTATCGAAGGACGCACTAGCTTCAAAAGCGTAATGATTATTTATTGATATGTTATTTGTACAAGATAATCTTTGATAAGTTGCACAAATACCAATGCCATTTTCATTGTTATAAGAAATGTTGTTAAAAAAATGTACTATTCCTGGACCATAAGCTGAACCACTATTTGTTGTATTATTAAATATTAATCCGGATGTATTGAAATTGGTAACTAAATCACACCCTTCAAAATAATTATCACTGATCTCAACATAACCTTCATGTATTTCAACTCCGTCATATCCGCAGAAAAATCGGTTGCTTTTTATAAATAATGAATCTCCTATACTCCCTCCATCAATTCCTTCATAACAATCTATGAAATCATTATTAAAAAAAAATGAAGGTTCATCATTAAGTGTACCCAAATTTATCCCTCTCTCATTCAATTCATTAAAAGCTACATAAGAAGTTATATCATTCATGCTTATGCAATTAGAAGAGACATTGGTTTCGTTAAAAATGTTTCCGGTAATCAATGATATTCCTGCTTCACCGGAAGCTCCTGCAGATATTCTGATACCTCGATCTGCATGACCTGCAATATTGGGGTATAAATTTTGAACATTATAAAATTCACAATTTTTTACGACTACCTTTTGGGGGAAACCCTGCATGAATACTCCACAGAAATTATCATAAAAATCGCAATTTTCTATAATGGTTTCCGCATTATATATATTGATAGCACCTACAGGGAGGAGTCCTACATAGATCATCATTCTGGCGGAATAAGATATTTCGCAATGTTTAAAAACACACCTGTCAGCATCTTCTGTAAGATAGATTACACCCCAATGATAATACAAGGAATCCTGAATGCGGGTAAAGATGATCGGCTCTTCTTCTGTCCCTTCCGCGATCACTTTGCCATCTACCCAAAGCATTTTGCCTTCATTTGAACCATTATAATGTATAAATTTTGAGAAATCATCAAGATCAATCAATTCGGTTGACTCAAACTTCACTTCTGTACCTGGCAGGATAGTCAATATAACATTGTCATCTACATAAACATCATCTATAACATGATAAGGGTTATTATCCGGAGACCATATTGTATCTTCGATGAGGTGACCTTCTACTTCAATTGCATTCGCAATTGAAAAAGCAAAAAGTAAAAAGTA
>JAUXIJ010000179.1 GCA_030621085.1 Candidatus Cloacimonadota bacterium
TTTCATATTGCAATAATGTGTTGGATATAGACGATTGTGTCATAATTAACGGTAATATCAGATATCGAGGAATAAATTCAAGTCTGTATGAAGTATTACCGACCGGATTTGTTAGATACATAACATTTTACAAACCCCATGATTATGGTGTCAGGATACAGGGAGCAGGAAACAGTATAACTGTAGAAAGAAATATTTTTGTCGATGCTGTAGATACAGGTAATGATTTTATTTTTTCATCAGGACTATCTGCTGATTGGCTACCAACAGGAGCAAACGTTGCTATCAGTAATTTTATAGGATTCTATGGTCTACCCGAACTGATAGATAACTGGTCATTTTTTAGTGATGAAGAAATAAATGAGAATTTAATAAATCATTTTATGTCCCTCTGTGAATTTGCCTGAACCGAACCATATCCAGTCAGTTGGGCTGAGTTCAATAATATAATTGGAGAAGATCCTCTCTTAACAGACCCTGAAAACGGTGATTACACTTTACAACCGGATTCTCCAGCAGAAGGTTATGGATGCCAGACTTTTCAGGGAAGAACTACCTTTAGAGTGCAGAGCATCCCTGAAATTATCCTATCTCCAAACAGGTCAAATCATCTCAGAGTAATCGAAGTTTCAGGAGAAATTACAGAAAATACCACCTGGGATACAGACACTGTAAAAGTTGTCGGAGATGTATTTGTAAATAATGACGTCATATTAACAATAAATCCCGGTGTTATTGTCGAATTCCAGGATCATTACAAGCTCTCAATATCAGGAACTATTATTGCCTCAGGTTCTGCAGAAAATTTTATTCTTTTCACAAGCAGCAATCCTGAACTGTTTTCAATAGATAATACAACCGCTGGATGCTGGAACGGTATAAGATTTGAAAACACTCTTTCAACAAATGAAGAGTCAATTCTTGAATATTGTATAATTGAGTATAGTAAAGCTGTTTCAGAAGACATCATTGGCGGAGCAATTTCCCTTTATAATTTCTCAAAGTTAAAAGTCATAAACTGCATTATACAAGACAATGTTGCAGAATACGGAGGAGCTATAGGTTGCACATACCACTCCTCCCCTCAAATTATTGGAAATCTTTTCTTAAATAATTTTGCTCTTACAGGTGGCTCACCTTTTTACGTATCTTATTCTTATCCATTCTTAACTAATAATACAGTTCTTAATAATGAAGTTCTTAACGAAGAGGTTTATTACAGAACAGGAGCGGTTGAAACTTTCCTATCCAAACCTAAAATAACTAACAATATTATCAGGAACAATTACACAAATTACATTTATGGCGGTCAGTTAATTGAATGTAAATGGTTCTATACAACTTATAACAATATTGAAGAAGGACACCCTGGAGATGGAAATATTGATCTTAACCCCTTTTTCATAGAAGAGGAACCAGACCCATATTCTCTTTCTGATATCTCACCCTGTATTGATGCCGGCATAGAGAACACAACCGGATTAAATTTACCTTTCCTGGATATTCTCGGGAACCAAAGAATTTCAGACGGCAATGATGATGGATTTGCTGTTATTGATATGGGTGCTTACGA
>JAUXIJ010000116.1 GCA_030621085.1 Candidatus Cloacimonadota bacterium
CATGACCTCCCTGTGGCTTTATTTTTAATATCCAATTTCTATTATAAATCAAAATCATTATTGACTATAATTTTCTGATTTATAAATTTACTATATGGAAGTCAGCATAGAAATCATTACAGGCAATAAAGGAGTAAAATATGAGCAAAGTATTATTAGTAATAATTATTCAGATTTTGTTTTTTTCATTTTTATTTTCCCAAACAGAACCAGATTCTTTATGGTTTAATACATATGGTGGAGAATATCGAGATTCAGCATATTCTGTTATTCAAATTTCAGATGGAAATTATATTTTTGTAGGAAGTACAAATTCTTTTGGAAACGGATTCTATGATGTATACTTAGTGAAAACAGATGAAAATGGTAATGAATTATGGGCAAAAACGTTTGGCGGGATTAATGGTGATGGAGCAGGTACTGTTGCTGAAACAACCGATAACGGGCTAATACTCTTTGGAGGTACAAGTTCTTTTGGAGTTGAGCAATCTGCTCTTTATCTTATAAAAACCGACTCCAATGGAGATACATTATGGACAAAAATAATTGAATTGTCTGACTACGATTATGCTGGTTGCAATTTCGGTATTCAAACTTCTGACGGAGGTTATGTTATTGTCGGAAATGGAATACCTGAAAATTCTAATTCTGATGATATTTTTCTTCTTAAAACAGACGAAAACGGTAATGTATTATGGACGAGTAATATTGGAGGATGCGTTAATGACAGTTGGGAGTTAGGGAAATGTGTTCAGCAAACCAATGATAATGGATTTATAATTGCAGGTTTTACAGATTTGCCTGATCAAAGTCCAGGAAATGTTTACTTGATAAAGACCAACGCTGTCGGAGACACATTATGGACAAAGCAGTTTAATGGCAACGGGAATAGTCATGGAAATTTTATTCAGCAAACAAACGACGGTGGTTTTATAATTACAGGTTATGTTGGATATAATGAAGAAAACTCTGATATTTATTTAGTAAGAACAAATGTAAGTGGCGACACTCTTTGGACTTCAAGATTTGGTGCTCAATTTGATTGTATGGGATTTTGTATTAAACAAACAACTGATGGTGGATTTGTTGTAGCAGGATCAATACATGACTGGTCTGATGACAGTTACAATGCTTATATTCTTAAAACAAATAGTTACGGAGATTCATTGTGGTCGCAGTCTTACGGAGATGATCTTCATACCGTTGCTAACAGCATTATTTCAACAGAAGAAGATGAATACATTTTGGCAGGTAACACAAATTCTTATTCTTCTCCTTTGCAAACTGATGCATTTCTTTTAAAACTAGGCTATGATACGAGCACAGATAATATCATAAATAAATCTCATCTTTCATCAATTAATTATCCGAATCCATTTAACCCAAGCACAACAATTTCTTTCTCTATTTCTGAAAAAGGCAAAGTTGAACTTTCCATTTTTAACATAAAAGGGCAAATAATTAAAACGGTAATAAATGAATCTTTGAATATTGGAGATTACTCAGTATCTTGGGATGGTTTTGATGATTCAGGGAAATCTGTTGGGTCTGGAGTTTATCTATATCAAATAAAAACTCCATCAAAGATTTTAACAAGGAAAATGATGTTATTGAAATAAGGAAATGCCTGTAACAAGCGTGTCTGCGGGTTTCCTCAAATGAGGAATTAGAAATTAGAAATATTTTGAGTGAATCAATAATCTTTTTGAATATCGTATTCCTCATCCGGTATTAATCTTTTTCCCAGGCTCACCACCTTCTCATCATAGTAACCGATACTTTTGTAAAATTCGATTACATCCGTGTTATCATCTCGAACCTGTAGATTTATCTTCGGACATCCGAGTTGTTTCAATTTATCTTCGATCACCCTCATCATCTCTTTGCCGTACTTCTGTTTCTGAAAATCGGGATCAACCGCCAGATAGTTTACCCATCCCCTGTGTCCTTCATATCCACCCATAACTGTGGAAATGATTCTATCATCTATGATTCCTACGAGGAATAGTTCAGGGTTTACCTTTAATTTTCTTTCAATATCGGATTTCGGATTATTCCAGGGAACAACTAAATTACACTTGAACCAGAGTTTAATAACTTCTTTTTCATCACTTTTTGTAAATGGTCGGATTTTCATTAAAATCGTCATTTCATTGCTCTGCTCGAAAAAGATTTACTCTTTTTACTATTCCTCCGGTGCTAAAATGCAGGTTACCGGACATACTTCTATACAAGCACCGCAATCAATGCAGGCATCGGGATCGATAAATCTTTTTTCATCAACTTCTGAGATACACTCCACCGGGCAGACTTCTTCGCAGGCACCACAATTTGTACATTCATCTTTTTGGATCAAATGAGCCATAATATCCTCCTGTAAATTTTTTCATAACAAAATCTGAAAAACAAAAAACTTGAGTCAAGTTTTAAAACCTAACCCAAGTTTTTTGTTACCTTCTAACTAATTCCAGGATATAATTATTGAATGATCATTCCTCAATTTACATCATTCATTTTTACCTTAAGAACATCTTCAATGGTTTTCTGGAAAGTTTCTTTGGGAAGTGCTCCCATTGCCATTTGTGGTTGACCTTCTTTGGGAATGAATAATAGAGATGGGATACTTCTAATGCCGAATGCTGCTGCCAGTTCCTGCTGTTCTTCCGTATTTACTTTGAAGATATCCAGCTTGCCTTTATATTCGCTGGAAAGCTCTTCCAGGATGGGAGCTACCATTTTACAGGGGGCACACCAGTCTGCATAAAAATCGATAATGGCAGGTTTATCTCCTTCAAATTTCCAATCTTTGTTTTCTTCATAATTAAAAACTTTTTCTTTAAAAGTTGCTTGTGTTAAATGTTCCATTTTTTCTCCTTATTTTCTTTTTTTGATAATTAATATAACTTAATAGTTCACAATGTCAAACAAAAATGAAATAAAAGATGAAACAATTGCCCAAGGAACATTACCCGGGCATAATCGTAGGTATTTAAAAACTCAGTTTCAACTTTGTATATATCATATCATTCTTGTCATACTGTCCAAAATTTCCTTCATCACCCACAAAGATATTGGCTCCCAATTGAACTTCAAATCCATCGGCAAAGTCATAAACAATTTTCGGGCGCAGAAGGGCATCTTCATTATTTATTCCGTAGTATGAAAACAGATTCAATTCCAGAGTTTCACGCAAAAATGTTTTGATAAAAAAGAAAGTGGCAGTGCTGATAAATTCATCATTTTTAATATCATCTTCATAATCCAGAATATATTCCTGTATGAACTGGAAGCTGATATTCACGTCAAACCAATTATGATCGTAACCGATAAGATAATGTGCATAATCTTTTTCTTTAATGCCATTCACAGTAAAATCTTCCGCCGAAAATCGCTTCTCAAAATAATAAGCACCTTCCCCACGCACAACTGCTCCACCCACAGCTTTACTGAAACTTGCTCCTGCCAGTGGAAGCCTGTGATATTCCGGTTTGATAAGAAGAGTCATATCGGGTTGCAGGTAGATATGCATGGCAGGATTATCATCCCACATATATGCAGCCATCAATTCAAAATCTATCACACTTCCCAGGTAAGAATATTTTAATGCGAATTCGCTTTCGGAAAGTTTGTTGCCACTGTCGTAATTTTGAGAATAATAAGCTGTCGGTACCGGAAATTCCTGCATCTCGGGAGCCCAAATCGAGTTTTCATCAGGAGTAATAGTAGCTTGGAAAATAGGGATCCAGACCACTTCGAAAGTAGAATTTCCCAGATAATAATCAAATTTAAGTGCATTAATTCCAATGCGGATCTCTTCAAAATCGGGTAGAATAAACTCCGAAAGATCACGAGGTGAAATGATATCGGTAATGAAAACACCGTCCGCTTTTCCCCAGATTATCTGCTGCTTTCCAATGCGAAGATCGAAATTATCGAAATAGATATCCATATATGCCTGCCTGAGTGTAATATCTAAATTATTATTCAGAGCATTATAATCGAACACCGGATTAACATAGAGTGCAACATCGCCTTTTCCATAATCCAGTTTCCAGTCAAAAGTGTTTTGCAAAACCGAATACTCTCCATCCCGGTCTGTTAATGCTCCCAGATAAGTTCGTACAAATCCGTGATGGATTATCTGTGCATTTAATATTAATGCTGCTATTAACAACATAAATATAATTATTATTTTTCGTTTCATTTTTTTCCTCCAATTTTATTGAGTATCGACTCGAAAGGAACGTCGAGTCGAGACGATACATCTATATCTCGAGTCGTCGTCCCTCGTCCTTACGACTCGAAAAATCATTATGCGTTCATTTCCCCGTTCCCAAAGAGGGCTTTGGGAACGAGACATTTGATGGATCTCCGATCCAGCCTTCGTACAACTTCGACTTGGCAGGCAGGTCGAAGATGACAAAATTATTTTTCGTTCATTTCAAATTTCAAATTTTACATTCTCAAAGCAGGAGCTTTGAGTTACATTCCTCTTTTCATCATTCGCTCAGTAAATTTATTATCGGAAATACTGGTATCTACTTTAACATTTGCCAATTCCATTTTTGTGGTATGATCTTTTTGAACATTATGCATTTCGGAAAAGGTGATGATAAGATAATCTTTGATCTCTTCAACTTCTTTCACGGTAAGTGTTTTCAGCAGATCTTCGTCTTCATCATAAAATTC
>JAUXIJ010000143.1 GCA_030621085.1 Candidatus Cloacimonadota bacterium
TTCAACCACTGATTAGTCATTCATTATGATGTCATTACATTATTTTATCTGACTTTTTTCTATTACATTCTTGACATAGCAACTCAATATTTCTTGCAGTATTACTACCGCCCTTTGCGACAGGAATGATATGATCGTACTCAAGGTTTTCTCTACTGCCACATCTCGCACAATGTCCTTGATCCCTTCTCCATACTTCACGTTTAACATTTGATGAAATGGCAACCCTTTCTGAAGGTGAATCATTCCAATCATTAGTTAATTCTTCATAAGAAGAATCCAAGATGTTTTCGAATGATTCTGCGCCCAATTCATCGACTAACTCATTATAAACGATTATACAAAATTGATATAATTCACCTTCAAACAGGCTATCGTCTTCTTCGGTCGAAATTCCGAATTTTTTAAGTAAAGCCTCTATCCTAATTTTTTTATCTGGCGCAAAAGTTTTATGCTTTTTCAAAGTTCCTGTTTCAAAATCCGGCTCTTCAAAATCAAAATCCAACGTTAAGTTTTCAAATTCACCAATTTCTAAATAATATTTGAAAAATTCTTTAACAATTTCATGCTTTGACTTACTGTCCACCACTCTTTTTCTAATAATATCAAACAATTCAATTGTCTGCCACTCCCATTCCTCCTTTGAGTGTTTCTCTGCAACATCGTTAAATATAGCCTTAATCTGGTTGCAAGTTATATTAAATCCTTTTTTTGAGAAATAATTATGAAAATTAAGAATATCCTCAAAGAATTTAATCTTATTTTTGTTTTCTTCAATTTTCTCTATCTCATAGGTAATCGCCTCATAATCTCCTTCTTTTTCTGCAATTTTTATTTCATCTTGGCTAAGTGCTATATACGCCGACATTCTATCTATCTTTTCTTTGATATCATACATATTTTTTATTTTATGTAATGCACAAACCATCACTATAGCAGTTTGAAACTTTTCATTCTTAGATTTATAATATCTTTCAACATCTGTATACATTTTATCCATAGTTTCTGGATCTATCTCCAATTCTATGTCAGGAAAAAGATGTGGTGTGTCGGGGAGATTGACCTTGATTGGGACTTTGCACTTGGGGCATTTGATTTCGCCATTCTTTACAGGAATATTGTTAACAGGATTAAATGGAGCATGACATTTCTCACACTTTACGATTCCACTTTCCCCTTTAGCTATCTCTTGTATTTTGTGCTCACTATTTTCCATAGTTTCAGAATAGATCTCACCCTTTTCGTTTTCAAGGGAAGTCTTTTTTCTTCTGAAAAAATCTATTAAGCTCATCGGTTATCTCCCTCTATAAATTAAACCGCATCATCATTCATGCTACCTTAATATATTGGATCATCGGCAAGGCTTGATCGTTTAATAGGTATTTCGCTATCATCGACACCACATTTTTTTGCAATAGATTTAATTAACTTTGTCAACCATGATGCTGCATTATGATCTGGATCTGGATCTGGATCAGGACATATAAATATTTTTTCAATTAATGTTTGAATTTCGACTTCCACCGGTATGCCGTGATAAATAAGATCCTCAGAGAAATCAAATTCCCCTTCAGCATTAATCGAAGGCTTAAAGATTAGAGCACGTAATTCCTGCTCATGTATGAAACTTTTTCTTTTATACATAAACTGATAGAAAGGGATTCTTCCATTTAGGTATTCGGACTGATTGGGTATTACTGAGAAATCCTTTTGAAAATCAATATATTGGACTACCCCAACTTCAGGCTTTTCATTGCATACAGAAAAACTGTCTACTAAGCGCTTATATGTTGATTGAACAGCAATCCCGCTGTTGCCTTTCGTATAGAGTTTCCACATAGCTGCAGATTCATTTTCATTTATATGCCAACAACTAATAGCCACGTATTTCCTAATTTTTTTTAGAAAATCAGAGCGTCCCACAAATTCAACATTCAGTTTCGGAGAAGATCCTTCAAACGGATCTTCAAATTTATCTGATCTCTTAAAATAAAGGCTTTTATTAACCAACAAGCTTAAAAATTCTGCTAAATCCATGTATCGCCAAATTTTGGCGTTTTCGTTCTTTTTAATTTTTTCAAAAATCTTATATTCTGCGGACATGTATTTTTCTCCCAATTATGTCTTTTTCTTGTCAATAGCCATCCAGTATCTTCTAAGCAGGCCTGCGATCTCCACACTCAATATAACATATCACGTTACTTCCCCTTTCGTCGAATAAAAATTATCAATCAGTTGCTTTTGTCCAATGCCACCAAAGCGCGGATTCATCTACAACCCTCTGGGTAACATTTTATTTGAGAGTATGATATTGACTTAATGCCCCTTGCTGATAAATGTAGATTCCGGCCTAAACCTGCCACCCATTCCGGTTCAAACCTGCCACTGATTCCGGGTGAAACCTGCCACCCATTCCGGAGAAAAGTTTACCACTTTTCAGGTCATTTCCGGAA
>JAUXIJ010000109.1 GCA_030621085.1 Candidatus Cloacimonadota bacterium
GAAGTTTATAAAGATTATTCCACGAAAAAAATCCTGACAATGGAATTTATCGAGGGCATCAAAGTATCAAACCTGAAAGCTTTAAAAGAAACGGAAATTGACGCTTTGCTTGTCGCAGAACAAGGTTGTGATCTTATCCTGAAACAAATATTTGAACACGGGTTTTTCCACGCTGATCCGCATCCGGGAAATATCCTGATTCTGAAAGATAATATCACTTGTTTCCTCGATTTCGGAATGATGGGAACTTTGCTGCCGAAACATCAGGATTATCTCGGAAATATTATCGTGGGAGTCGTGAATAAAGATTCAAAGAAAATAACCGAAACGCTTCTCCGGCTTACAGGAACTTATAATATCGAAAATCGTGATCAATTGGAACAACGGGTTTCCGAACTGGTCAATCAATATGCTTATATTTCTTTGAAAGAGATAAAAGTCGGTGAGTTTTTGAATAAGCTTTTCAAAATGTTGATAGATTTCAAATTGAGATTACCGTCAGATTTTTATTTGCTTTCAAAAGCGTTGATAACCATCGAAGGAGTCGGAACGAAATTGGATCCTGATTTTGATATGGTTAAACACATCGAACCTTTTGCCAAAAACTTGCTGAAAAAACGGTTGGATCCTGTTAAATTGGCAAAAGATTTATATTCATCTGCGGCGGAATTTCGTCTTTTACTTAAAGATTTTCCTTATGAGATCAGGGAAATTATCCGGCAAATTAAAACCGGAAAACTAAAAGTAGAATTTGAGCATAAAGGATTAGAATCAATGCTCATCAAACACGATCAGATCAGCAACCGGATTGCTTTTGCCATTGTTTTGGCTGCTCTTATTATCGGTTCATCTTTAATTGTACTTTCCAAAATACCACCTTTGTGGAATGAAGTTCCTATAATTGGAATTGTAGGATTTGTAGGAGCAGGAATAATGGGATTCGGTCTGCTGATTTCGATTTTGAAACATGGGAAGATGTAATTTAATCTATATCATTTTATATAAAAGATGTGGCTAACAAAACTTCCACATTCAAATTAAAAGAAAATATGAATGAATATAGCAAGCTTTAACATTATTTTACTCTCAGGTTATTCACGTTTAATCCCTTCGGGATTCTAAAGTTTATAGTAACGATCATAAAAAAAACTCTGAAAGAGTTGAATATGAATAACTATTCAAAGAATATATTGAAGCGGGAAATGTTAGTAATAAATATTATTTCCCTTCAAAAAATATAACTTTTTTCTTTTTCACACCCAAGTTTTTTCGATATTGATCGAGGGAAATAAGCGGTCTTTGCGGATGTCTTAATACTTTAGTTGCTGCCGTAAATGTTTCTCTTGGAAAATGAGGTTCAAGAAGTTGATAATTTTTATCGAAATCATTTGTAGGCAAAGCACGTCCTACCAGCCAGCCAAACGCATCGAGTATTTCATCGATACTTTTACTTCTGAATGAAACGATCGGGATGGGATAATCACTGCCATAAAGGAAACGTTCCGGCATTTCCCGTGCTATGGGAATAATCTGTTTCACATACTTGAAACGTCCGGGCAGACAAAAAGCCGATACATCAGCATAAAGTGAAGACATTGGATTTCCATTTTCAACTTGTCCCATCAACTTTGCAAATACATTTTCCCAATAATTATTGTTCTTGTCGAGAAGTTTGCCCAGCGGTGTTGCGCTGTGAGCAACAATTACTGTTGTACCGGTATTAAGTGCCATGGTAATTGCATCACCCGGATTTTTGCCATATTTTCCCGAAGCTGCATTGAACAAGAGTTCGTCCTTTTTATTTAAACCACCGGGAATCGTTTCCTCGGGTCCAACATGGATGAGCAACGGCATTTTTAATTCAGCAAGTGCTCGATAGAATTTCTGTGACAACGGATGTGTGGGATCAATGGATTGAGACGATGGAAGCCATTTACACAAAACAGCACCGTGTGCCGCACACTCCCACAGGACATCAGCAGCATTTTCCCTGTAAGGATGAACCGAACAGCCGAATAAAAACATTGGGTACATTTGCGAAAGGCAGGCAAGGTATTCGTTGGAAACATAAAGGTGCGTTACTTCAGGAAGTACCTGCCCTTCTTCATTATAAGCTTGATCGAGAGCCAGCAACACAATCTTGTCCACATATTTGGATTGCTTCAATTGATTTAGTAGAACACTCACATATCGCGGACCGGATATTTGAGACGAAGAAATCTTGGTAACTAATTTGATGCCCTCATAAGAAATAGATTTTGTGAACAAATTTGACATATAGTACAGTTCTTCGTTTTCCCCTTTAGGTCCGGCAATGTGCACATGAATGTCAATAACATCATTCGGTTTAAAATTAGAGCGGAGTGACTTAAACATTTTAACAATCCTTTTTAAGTTTCTTTATAAAACAATATTTTTTATTTAATGAATTATCTTTTCATATAATTTGTCAATTGTTTTTCTACTACTTTATCCGTTATCAGGAAATAAATTCAGAGGTTTGCAAAAGAACAAGAATATTTTCTGGTACTCCTCGATAATATAGTTGAAATTTTTGAAGTTTGTACTTTAGTTTACACAAAGAATGGAATTTATATCGAAGCGATGCTTCACCAAGTAAATACTTTAAATGTAATGTCTCAACTGTTATTTACAGAGTCTTTTCGTATCCCTGAGAAACAAGGATATAATTTTACAACTCTTGGTACAACTCCTTTATCTTATAACCATGTTGATGATCCTACTTGTATAATTAGGCAACTATTGAATGAAATCAATTTTACCTGGAAAAGTATTAACAAAACAAATAGAATTATTGATTTTATTGATTCTACTTCCTGAAGAGTAATTAAAGAAATCAAGGGAACAAGTCATAAAGCCGTTACGATTATAAAAAAGACTTTACAAAAAAAACCGAACAGTATAAAAAGTAAGAAATATCAAACTAAAAAGGAGGAATGATTATGTTTGATCAACTAAAGAAAATAATTCTAACTGGAATTGGCATCGCTTTGATGACCAAAGACAAAATCGAAGAATATTAATGGCTATAAACACAATACAAATTAACAACATTCTGAATAATGCATACGATCTTCTTTCCAGAGAAAAGAACCATATCAATAACTTAAATGTATTTCCTGTTCCGGATGGAGATACAGGACTCAATATGGCACTTACTCTTCAGGGAGCTTTGAATAATATAAAATCACATTTATTAAAATCGATGACTATTCAGGAATATATAGCTTGCTTTACCGAAGGAGCTTTACTAAACAGTAGAGGATGTTCAGGTAGTATTTTAGCTCTTTTCTGCAAGGGAATATCTGAATCAGTCAAATTGACAGAAGGATCAATATCAAACCATGAATTGTCAGCAGCTTTGAAAAAAGGATGTGAAATAGCTTATCAGGAAACTACCAATCCTACTGAAGGCACGATGCTTACAATGATGCGGGTTCTTTCCGAACAATTTGAAAAACTCTGCTCCGAATCTTCAAGTAATACTTTTCTTCTGATAAAAAAAATTATTCCCAGCTTGGAAGAGACTCTTAAAAATACACCGGAAATGCTTCCAATACTGAAAAAAGCAGGTGTTGTCGATTCCGGGGCAATGGGATTTCTTATTCTGATCAAAGGTATATCCTTTGAATTGGAATATAATGAAAGTATTATTAAGCCCATTTTCTCAATCGCCAATATCCTGATGATAAGCAAATATGTACACTCCTTTGCTTCCGGTAGAAAATACGGAAGACGGAACCGATTTGTTAAAACAATCATATCAAGTATTCCTCTCAAAAATACTGGTAACATTAATCTAACAAATATTATCAACTTGTTTAATAATCTGCTTCAAAAAAAAGATAATGAGAAACTTGCTGAAACCATCATCCAAAAAAGCGATGAACTCTCCGAAACCTGGAATCCAAATATTAAATTCAGATATTGCACCGAATTCATTTTGGAATCTGAAAACCTGGATAAAACTGAATTTGAAAATAAATTATCAGGTTGGGGAGACAGTCTGATAATTATTCATTCAAATATTATTTTCAAGATTCACATTCACACCAATAAACCAAAATCGCTTTTAAAAACCTGTGAAGAACTGGGAAGAATATCTTCCACAAAAATTGATGATATGAAAAAACAGCATCATAATCTTATCTCCGAAGATAAAGCCTATTACAATAAAGATATTGCACTTCTTTTCATCGTGAATGGAAATGGATTTGCTTATATTATGAAAGGATTGGGAACCGTGGATATTTTTACATATCAGAATGTAAAACCATCAGTAAACCAGATTCAGAATGCTATATTGAAAACCAGGGCAAAAAATATAATTATCGCTGCGGATGATTCGGACATAATTCCCGCCTTGAAATCCGCCATTACATTATCTAAAAGTAATATTGAATTAATAGAATCAAAAAACATAATTCAACTGATCAATATAATGTATCATTACTCGGAATTTCAGGATTTATATCAAAATACAAAAGTTATCAGAGAGCATCTGGATAACATTAAATTTTGTAAAATTGCCAGAGCTACAAGGGATTTTGACGAAGAAAATATAAATGTAAAAAAAGGAGATTTTTTTTCTATTTATCAAAACAAGATATTTTTTTCTTCCGTAAGAAAGGAAATCGTTATTGAAAAATCAATTTCGGAATTGATAGATACTGAAACCCTGATCACTATTTATTATGGAAAAAAGGAAAACAAAACAGATAAAATCGTTTCCAAATTACAAAGCAAGTTTGAAAATATTACCTTCGAATCTTACTTTGGAGGACAAAATAGATACAATTATTATATCACATTTGAATAAGGAGAAAATATCATGAAGAAAAAAGTACTGGTTATTACGGGCGATAATCTTGGTATTGCTAACGAACAAATTGGCTATCAAGATGTTGCTTATATGAAATTTCCTGTGATAATTAATGACGAAGAATACAAAGAAAGTGAAGAATATACTGCTGCTTACCTGATAGAAAGATTTAAAAAAGAGAAGGTTAGTGCCCACACCCAAGCGCTTGTGAAAGGCGATTTGATAAAGATCGTTGAAGCTGCTAAAGATAATTATGATGTTATTTTTCATGTAATGATGGGAAGCAATATGTCTGCTGCTACTTTTCAAGTGTGCGAACAGGTAAGAAAAGAATATACAGATATAATCCC
>JAUXIJ010000159.1 GCA_030621085.1 Candidatus Cloacimonadota bacterium
CGGGGAGAAGCCCTCCCCAGTATTGCCGGGGTCTCGGATCTCCTGATCACTTCCCGGACGGCTGATTCTCCGGCCGCGACCCGAATCCATATCTTCGGCGGCACCATCACCAGCAGATGCACATGATCCACTTGAACATTTAATTCGATAACTTCGCATTCCTGCTGCTCTGAAAATGCTCTGATGCAACGGCATACTTCATCTCCAACTTTGCCGGTCAGAATGCTCAACCGATACTTTGGTCCCCATACAATTATGATATTGGCAATGCCATATCGTGTGTGATAATTTGCGAAAACGGTCCATATGTTGCTCCTTGTTTGATGTCGGGTGGACAACTCATCAACATCGGAGTAACATTGAGTCGTTTTAACGGCAAAGCCTTTTATCTCTGACCATACCCATAGGGCATGGATTTTTATGTCGAATTAAAATCAATTGACTCATTTCTGACAGGAACCAGTGTCGCAGTTGTCGGTGCCTGCAATACTTTGAATGCATCGGATTTTCCGGCCCAGTTCAGAACATAACGCTCGTTTTTGAATTCTACGTCCTCACCGAGCGCTGCTTTCAGCTTTTCCCAGTCGATTTTTTCTTCTGTAAAAACTTCAGGCAGTAGTTCTTTGAGCCTTTCAATTTTTTCCTGTTTTATTTCCAGCGATTTGCCATCCATTTATTAGTTTCCTTCGGAGTTATTTCCTTTGTTACATGCCCGCATAAGCTGGTTGAAATGTCCTTGACTGATCCGATAATATTTAAGCAAGACGTTAACTATATATCTTCAACTTTTGTCCGTGTTATGCACGGAACGGTTCAGATTCATTCGGGCTTCATATAAAAAAATAACCCGAAAATAGCCGTCGGGTTATTAAAAAATAAAAAATATTAAATGAATTTTTACGATAAACCCGGCCTTAACCCGTTAAACATTTTTATAACGCTTTTTTCACTGTACCTGTTTCCTTTCCATGTTTTAAATTCACTCAAAACCTTTTCCTCGTTTGGCTCTATTCCCATTTCTTCTAAAGATCTTATGCAATATAGTGTTGTCCCGAACAATTCCATGGAACTAAAGCTAAAATCATCAACGTGAGAAACGACCTCACTAATTTTTTTATTAATAATTTCCTTATAATCTTCAGTAAGATTATAATTAAATTTTTGTCCCTTTGAGTACTCAAAGCCGCTGCTTTCTAACTGATCCAATAAAACTAATTCATTGGCATCGCCGCCAAGTTCCTTTGAATACGGGCCATAAGCATATGGCGCATAGGAATAAGAAATAGGAACTCCTGACTCTTTCAAATAGAACATTATCTTCTGAACGACTATCCTGGCTGACGGAATTTTTTTCTCTGCCAGTTTTGATATGACATATTTTAATATTTCTTTATTTAAATCGTCCATTTTTCCTCCCTCATAAATTTGCAACCTTTTTTCTTTCCTTCATACGCTTATTAAATTTGCCTAATATATTAATTGCGTTATCCCTATAGTCACTTAAAACATATACTCTCAAAAGATAAACCCCTTTTTTTTGAAGAGATTTTAACACTGGTGAACGGTCAATAAAGTCTCCAATAATTTCCCCGCTCTTATCTTTGATCCTAATTCCATCACTATCTTCTTTTTCGTCAGAACCTGAGATCAGATCATGGATTTTAACCTCCTTTTTGTATGTGATAAAATGTTCATCTTCTCTCAAGCCTTCATCTTTAAGCATAAGGATATAATCAGCGTAAAGATTTAAGTCCTCTTTATCAATTCCACTGCGGTCAAAGACTGGAATAAGATGATCTTCCCTCAATAATATTTTAGCCCAGATGTTTCCGGCTTGAAAATCGTCTTTAATTTCTTGAAAAATTTCATAATCATCGAAAAAAGTGAAACGTTCTAAATCAAATTC
>JAUXIJ010000053.1 GCA_030621085.1 Candidatus Cloacimonadota bacterium
GATATTCCAGTCCGAGTTTAGAGAATGTTACAATAACAGGTAATTCTGCTAATGGAAACTATTATGGTGGTGGTGGGATTCTCTGTTCTCACTCTAGTCCAAGTTTAATAAATGTAACAATATCAAATAATTTTGCACTTTCTGGTGGTGGGATTAATTGCCGGAGTAATTCCAACCCGAGTTTAGAGAATGTAACAATATCAGATAATTCTGCAATTTATGGTGGTGGGATTAGTTGCCGGAGTAATTCCAGTCCGTGTTTATTAAATTCCATTTTGTGGAACGATTCACCACAAGAGATTTATTTTAATGAAAGTTATGACCCAAATTCAATCACAATATCTTATTCCGATATTCAGGGTGGAGAAGCTGGAATTGTAACCAATAATAACGGTATTGTAAACTGGTTGGAAGGTAATATTGATGAAGACCCGTTATTTGTCGATCCAGCAAATGGAGATTATCATTTAACTGAAAATTCACCGTGTATAGATGCAGGAAACCCTACATCACCTTTAGATCCAGATGGAACAATTGCAGATATGGGGGCATATTATTTTCATCAGGAAACAGGATCCGATATAATTCTATCAGCAAATGTCGATTTTGCACTAACCAACTATCCTAATCCATTCAATCCAAGCACAATAATCTCGTTCGTAATTCTAAATAATAGCATTGTTGAACTTTCAATTTACAACATCAAAGGACAAAAGTTAAAATCACTTTTAAACGAACAACTTGCTGCAGGACATCATTCTATTATCTGGGATGGCAGGGATTCCAATGATAAACGAGTAGGTTCAGGATTGTATTTCTACAAACTGAAAGCTGGTGATTATAAGAAAGTTAGGAAGATGATTTTGTTGAAATAAAGGGAAGCCGCCTGGCTTCCATTTACCTTCAAAAAATCCGTTTTGATGATAATACACATATCTATTTTGCGTGAACTTTTCGAAAGAGTATAAAACTACATCTGACAAATTATCTTCCATTTTTGGTCTTTAATAAGCTCAATATGAATATACACAGTAATGGCTCTCTTTTGTTATATCCAATCAAAAACTCTTTTCCTTGACACATTTCTCCAATTTCTTATTTTCCTCATGGTTTAAGGAACTCAGCATTTTGATTATTATGAAATGTTAATATCGTAATTTTAATGATTCATGAATTTAATTAGTCTGCTGAATTAAGTAGGATATTGGATTTTAAGTAGTCTAATATATGTTAGGTTTTTTGTCCGATGAGTCGAGAATGATAGGTACGATGTATCGTACTGAAGGAAAGGATGTACACAATGGGAGACAAAGGCGGAAAAAAGGATAAATACAAGAGTCAGAAACAGAAGAAAAGTAAACAGGAACAAAAAGCAAAGAAGAAATTTGAAAAGCAACCAAAAAGAACTCCGTAATCCGTTGCTACTAACAAAGCAGACACGACGGACTCACAGTTGAGAAATCATAGTATCTATTTTGCGTTATCTTATCGAAAGAGTATAAAACTATATCTGTCAAATTATCTTCCATTTTAGGTCTTTTAAATTCAGTATGAATTTTTAATATAAAGGTTGATTAATAATTGTTTTATTTATAAAATATTTGACAAAAAAATAACGATATCACTTTTTTATAAAAGTGAAAAAGAAATGCTTCTCACTGTAATTTATATTCATCTCGTTACATTATGATCTCAAAACTGATACTCATCTTCTTGAAGATTGTATTTAATTTGTTATTATTTAAATCGCTAAGTTTTCACTATTCAAAAAAGGAGGTTATTATGAAAACCTTATTTTTAATTTTATTAACATTCTCTATTACATTATTTTCAATCCCAAAATGGTACACATCGGATATATCAAATGAATTTCCATCATATTTTATCGGTAAAGGATTTGCAGAAATTCAAAATGGAAATATCGCAGAAGCAGAAACACAAGCAAAAAATTTGGCTCTTAAAGATGCTGCATCAATAATTTCTTGCCAAGTTTCCGGTGAAACCATTAACCGTGTTTCAGAAGAAGAACTGGGAGAAAACACAAAAGTCACAGATTATTTTCTCAGTGAAGCAAAAGTTAAAACTGACCTGGAAGTTATGAACTACCAAATCCTGGAAAAAGAAAAAGACAGGAATATGTATTATGTGATGATCGGCATTCCTGCTGCTGATATGAAGAATTCCTACAAGTTTAAAATCGAAAACTCAATCAAAGTCATTTCAGAAAAATTCAAACTCGCAGAATCATTCTATTCTTCCAATCCTAAAGAAGCAATAAAAAATTATGAAAATTGCATTTATCTAAACGAAGATCTAACTGATAATTTAAAGATCTATCTCTTTCTGAACAAATGGCAAAATGATATTAAAATCGATGAACTTCCGCCAAAAAGCGAAATAGAAAAGAAACTTACCATTTTAGCTGGAACTACACCAAAATCAATGGATGAATTAGCTGATGAATTGATTTTTCCTTTGATAGAAAATCAAGCAGATTATAAAAAATTCATTATTTATCCATTTGAATTTGAAAATACCGGTTTTGTTTCCGGATTCGGGAATAAAATTTCTGAGCTTATTGCTAATAAGATAATCCAAGAAACTAAGTGGCAACGAATGAATTCACAAAAGGGAACTGACTACATTTTCAGAGGTAAAATACTTGAATCTGATGAGGGAATCTATTTAATTTTAAGAATGATGGATTTTCGGAATAATGAACAAGAAGGTAACCAAATCTTTGTGAATAGAGTAACCTGCGAGAATATTGATTGGAATGAAATCCGACCTGAAAATCTAAAACAGTCATTACAAAACAAACTCGCTTTATACAATGCTATTCAGATCGATAATCGTCTGAAAGTAGATTTGCAGACCGATAAAATGTCTGATGGACCAATTGTGTATTATTATGGAGATGAACCAAAAATTCTGGTTAGAACCAACAAATCTTGTTATATCAGGTTAATGTATATTTTTGCTGATGGAATGAAGACCTTGCTCATCGATAATTATCCGATCGCAACTGATCAATCTAACCAATGGATCCAAATTCCTTTTGCAGGAGTAATTTGCGAACCTAGCGGAGTTGAACAATTGATTCTTCAAGCTTCAACAGAAAAACAGCCGGCTGTAATAAATTATCGCAGAGAAATTTTGGGAGACGGAACTTATGCCGATATCATTGAAACTGATATAAGTTCACAAATAGCAAAAACAAGAGGAATGAAACTGAAAAAACCGGAAAAAGAAATTACGGAGAAAGTTTATCAGTGGACAGTTTTTGAGAGGTAGATATTAACCTCTCTGAAGTGAAGAAACTTGTTTTAAAACTCGTGGAAAAAGGTTATAGGATGAAGAAGAATTTGATAGATGAATTTCTCGATTCTTTGTAGTATAAGTATCATTTAACAAATGAGGTCTTATGTATAAAAAATTTATCTGGATAGGCTTTCTTCTGGCTTTATTTGTGAATCTCTGGGCAGAAGAACTGCCCCGCCAAAAAGATAGCGGGCAGACACTGGAACTTGTGGTGCAAATAGGACATTTAGGGACTGTTGCTTCTGTAAGTTTCAGTCCTGATGGTAAATATATTGTCACAGGGTGTGGGGATATCCTGGCGAGTTGGGATATAAATGTAAAGTTGTGGGATGTATCAACTGGCAGGGAGATTAGAACATTTAAAGGTCATTCTGAGTCGGTCTATTCTGTAAGTTTCAGTCCAGATGGCAAATATATTGTTACAGGAAGCAGGGATGCTACTGCAAAGTTGTGGGAGATATCTACGGGCAGGGAAATTAGAACATTTGAAGGACATTCTTTGGATGTCTATTCCGTGAGTTTTAGTCCAGACGGTAAATATATTGTTACAGGAAGCTGGGATAAAACTGCGAAATTGTGGGATGTGGTAACAGGTGAGGAAATTAGAACGTTTAAAGGACATTTAGAGTCGGTCAATTCCGTAAGTTTCAGTCCTGATGGCAAGTATATTATTACAGGAAGCGGGGATTGTCGACCTCTTGTTCTTGAAAAGAGCAAAGATAATACTGCAAGATTATGGGAGGTATTGACAGGGAGGCTTGTTAGAATATTTAAAGGACATAGGGATGTGATTACTTCCGTAAGTTTCAGCCCTGATGGAAGATATATTGCCACAGGAAGCTGGGATGAAACTGCAAAATTGTGGGATGTAACAACTGGCAAGGAGATTAGAACATTTAAGGGACATGCTTATAATGTTGTCAATTTTGTTAGGTCCTTGAGTTTCAGTCCTGATGGAAGATATATTGTTACAGGAAGGAGGGCGGCTGCAAAGTTGTGGGAAATATCTACGGGCAGGGAAATTAGAACATTTGAAGGACATTCTTGGTCGGTCTATTCCGTAAGTTTCAGCCCTGATGGCAAGTATATTGCTACGGGAGGCAAGGATAGTACTGCAAAATTGTGGGATGCAGATACTGGCAGAGAAATTAGAACATTTGAAGGGCATTCTAATAATGTCAAATCTGTAAGTTTCAGTCCTAATGGAAGATTTATTGCTTTTAGTACTTTAGGCAGATATGATGATGGAACTGCAAGATTGTGGGATTTAGCAACTGGTAGAGAAATGAGGACATTTAAAGGACATTCTTCTTTTCTAAATTGCGTGAGTTTCAGTCCTGATGGAAGATATATTGCCACAGGAAGCTGGGATAAAACTGCGAAATTGTGGGATGTAGATACTGGCAGAGAAATTAGGACATTTGAAGGACATTCTAAATGGATTAATTCTGTAAGTTTCAGTCCAGATGGAAGATACATTGCTACAGGAAGTGGGGGTGATACTGCAAAATTATGGGATGCATCGACTGGCAGAGAGATTAGGACATATGTAGGACATTCTTGGGGTGTCAAATCCGTAAGTTTCAGTCCAGATGGAAGATACATTGCTACAGGAAGTGGGGATGATACTGCAAAATTGTGGGATGTAGATACTGGCAGAAAGATTAGGACATTTGAAGGACATTCTAAGGATGTCTATTCCTTAAGTTTCAGCCCTGATGGAAGATATATTGCCACAGGAAGCTGGGATGAAACTGCAAAATTGTGGGAAGTAACAACTGGCAAGGAGATTAGGACATTTAAAGGACATTCTAAGAAAGTCTATTCTGTAAGTTTCAGCCCCGATGGGAGATATATTGTAACAGGAAGTTGGGACAATACTGCGAAATTGTGGGATGTAGCAACTGGCAGAGAGGTCAGAACATTTAACGAACATTCTGGTTTCGTCACTTCCGTGAATTTTAGTTTTGATGGTAAATACATTGTTACCGTGAGCGGTGATAGAACTATAAAAATCTGGGATATAAATACAGGAAAGGAAATTGCCACTTTGGTGTCTGTCGGAGAAAAAGATTGCGCTATTTTTACACCTGATTTTTACTATATCGCCAGCAAAGATGCCCTGAAAGGCATTCACTTCCGTATAGGTAATAAGGTATATCCATTTGAACAATTTGACTTAAGATTGAACAGACCGGACATTGTTGTCTCCCGATTAGGAAAGGCATCTCCTGGATTGATTACTGCCTATAAAAAGGCATATCAAAAAAGATTGCATAAGATGGGTTTTACTGAGGAGCAGGTCCAGGGAGATATTCACTTACCAGAAGTATCTTTACTGATAAGAGATATCCCGATTTCTACAGAATCAAAATTGTTTTCTTTTAAGGTAAAAGCCTATGACAATAAATATTATCTGGATAGATTTAATATCTATGTTAATGATGTTCCTATCTATGGAATAAAAGGGATGCCATTAAAGAAAAAGTGCATAAAGAGTTATGAACAGGTGATAGAATTAGAACTTTCAAATGGAAACAACAAAATTCAGGTTTCTTGCCACAATGAACACGGAACAGAATCCTTAAAGGAAACCTTTGAGATTGTTTATAGTGGAGAAGACACCAGAACTGATTTATATGTAATTGCCATTGGTGTAAGCAATTATAAGGATTCAGAGTTTAATCTGAATTATGCGGCAAAGGATGCCATAGATATAGCCAAGCTATTCCAGCAAAATCCAGAACAGATTTTTGACGAAGTCCATACACTTCTAATAACAGATGAAGAGGCAACAAAGGGAAGTATTGCTAAAGCACGCAAGTTCGTAGAAAATTCAAGAGTTGATGATAATGTAGTATTATTTATTGCCGGGCATGGGCTTGTTGATGATGACCTGAATTACTACTACGGAACCTATGATGTTGACTTTTACAGCCCATCAGAGAGGGGTTTGCCTTATGAAGATTTAGAGAATATTCTGGATGGCATTCCCGCACGCAAGAAATTGTTTATAATGGATGCCTGCCATTCAGGTGAAATTGAGAAAGAAGAAATGCAACTTGTAGCGGCTAAATCTCTATCTACTGGAGTAAAATCTCGTGCAGTGCGTGGGTTTGTGAGAATTCAGAAAGGGCTGGGATTAAGTTTAGGTAATACCTCTCAGTTTCTGCAAACACTATTTGCTGATTTAAGGCGAGGAACTGGGGCAACTATCATAACTTCTTCCAGTGGTGAGCAACTTTCGTTTGAAAGTGCAAACTGGAGGAATGGAGTTTTTACATACACCTTTCTGGAAGGAATGAAAGAGCACAAGGCGGATAAGAATAACGACGGTATCGTTACGGTCTCCGAGATTCGAGATTATGTGATTGAAAGGGTACCAGAACTCACGGGAGGCAGACAGACCCCAACTTCAAGGCGTGAAAATTTAGAAGATGATTTCAGGGTTTGGTAAAAAGGATTCTTCACCGCTCTTCAATATCTATTTCTAACACCTTACTTTCCCATTCAGAACTTTTTAATTTTGTAGCCGTAACTTTGAATCCTCTCGCCATATTATACTTTTCATTTTCCTTAACACTCCAGAATCCTTCACCTGTGAGTTTTTTTCTATCAAGCCAATCCACCTTTCTTTCAGTAAAAAGGCTACCAATATATCCTTACTAACAGGTTTACTTATGATAATCTCAAATCCAACATCTTTGGATGGAATGGAATAGGTTTTGTCACCAATTATTTTATTATGAGGAGATATATCTCTGGATTCAGCACCAATGCTAAAGAAGTTCAGGTTCATCTACCTAAATATGCTAAATCTTCGAAATTCAGTGATATTGATGCAGTAACAGGTGCTAGCATTGATCTTGGACACCATGAATATGTTTGGAATTTAACTGATAGTTTTGGAGATAAAGTTAAAAAAGATGAATATGTTGTTAAGATTGAGGACTGTCATTGGTTTCATATAAAATACCAATTAGTTGAAGTTCTGATAAAGATCGGTAAAAAAGAAGAAAAAGTTATAGTTGAAGAAGGAAAGTCAATACCATATTTTGAAGTTACATATTACCCAAAGGGAGGGGAATAAAATCTTGATAATCATAAATAATATACATTTAGATATAGCAAATTTCTCCAAATTTTTCAAAAAATTGAAAGCAGGTGATTACCAGAAAGTTAGGAAGATGTGTTATTGAAATAAAGGGAAGCCACCTGGCTTCCCTTTTTCCTTCAAAAATCCCGTTCAGTTGATAATAAACGTATCTATTTTGCGTGAACTTATCGAAAGAGTATAAAACTACATCTGACAAATTATCCTTCAAATTAAGCCTTTTTAATTGACATATATAATTCGAGAAAGCAAGTTCGGTTTCGAATCAACAAGGCATGGAAAATGGGTTATATTTCTCTTGAAGAACTTGATATTCAATATCAGGCAGAACAGGAAGGCTTAATTACAGGTCTTTTAAGAAAAGTATTAAAAACGGAGAAACTTCTAATATTTGTCTCATATCTGTCACTTTGAACTTATATAAGAAGTTGTATCTTCATATAGTATATGGAGATACATTGATTAGAGCGCATGACTGGCAGTCATGAGGTCAGCGGTTCGATCCCGCTATGCTCCACCATTTTTTTTGATTTATTTGTTGAAATAAATGAGTGATAATGGCTATATTAATATGGAATAAAAAATGCATTTAGAACAACAAGTTATAAATTATAATAAAAGAGGATAAAATGCGAATTTCAGTATGGCAGAAACTAACCTTTTTAGTTTTTATTATTGTGTTATTATCAGGATGTGCAAAGCCGAACGAACCGTCCATTCATGGTGCTTTAAGTATCGAGCGGTTTATTGAAACAGGTGGTTACGTTAGGGATGTTTCTGTTTCAGACAGCCTGATCTTTATTGCAGAAGACCAGGCAGGATTTTCGATCTATAATTATTTAAACAATAATTTCGTCTGTATTGTGGATAGCCTCTGGAACACTCCCCTGGGAAATGTGAGAAAAATTCTAGTAGCGGAAAATAAAGAATTTCTTTTTGTTTATGATCGCTATGGTAGTCCCGCTAGTATAAATATTTATGATATTGCTGATATTTCCGAGCCTGAATGTGTATTTCGAATTCAATCCAGTTCTGGAAATGTAGAATGTATATACTCATATGCCAATTCTGGAGGAGGCATAACTCTTAATTGGACAAATAATGATTCTGAAGGTAATACCATAAATTTTAGAGAATCTAATGATGATTGGTATACTGGTATAGCCTATAATTTCCAAAACGCTGTCAGCGAGTTTGATCTTACTGAAAATCATTTTATAATCGCTGCTCAGCAATTAGGAATTCATATTGTTGAACGAATTACAGGAGAGGTGATTTGCACTATGGACACACCCGGTGAAGCATTGGATGTAAAGATCGTTGACAGTTACGTTTTTGTAGCTTTAAGAGAAGCCGGATTTGCCGTGTTTGATATTTCCGATGAAGAAGCACCGGAACTGGTTTATCTGGAAGATGTAGATGAACACATTTATACAGTTGATTGCGAAGACGATTACCTGGTCCTTGGCTCTCATGCTGGTGGAGTTTATCTATACGACATTTCAAATCCGGCAGATCCGAAGTTCCTGGGAAATATCGATAATGATATAATTGGATATACATACGAAGCAGAAATTTACAATGGTAGAATATTTGCTGCTACAAGGCAGGGAGTTTATCTGCTGAATATTGATTAACAAGTTTTTGATTTTTTGGAGGGGAAGTGAAAAAGACAGCATTGATAATTATTCCCATACTCATAAGTGTAGGATTGTTTGCAAACTGGATCGATCTGCCGGAAAATGCCGGTAATAAATTATTCGATCATACTTCAAGCGGAAATGAAACTACGATAGTTCAATTCTCTTTGGATGGTTTTGAAATGGAACCAGTTGTAAAAGATGGTTCGGAATATCAGAAAATCTCTTATTTTAATGAAGGTCATTTTGTAGATTTTGGCAAACCGGAACTGCCAAGGTTTACACGTCTTGTGGCAATCCCTCAGGAAGGGGATGTATCTGTAGTGATCAATAATTTCGAAGAAGAAATCATATCTGATGTTATTGTTTATCCGGCGCAGTCTTTCCAGAGTGAAAGCCAGCCTGTTCGGTATGAATTTGTGAAGGATGAAGCATTTTATTCCGGTTCCGAAGTATTCCCACTTCAGATGGTTGAAATTGGAGAACCAGCTTTTATGAGAGACCTGAGGGTTGTTAATGTAACAGTTAATCCGTTCCAATATGACCCGCAAACACGCGAATTAAGAATTATAAAAAATATTGAATTCACTGTTAATGCCCAGGGCAGAGGTTCCGGTATCACAAAAGAAAACGAAAAGCTTTCCCGTGCGTTTGAACCACTATATAGAGCATCTGTATTGAATTATGATTCTGTGATAAGCAGGGAGGATGATTATCAGAAACCAACGTACCTGTTCATTTTTGTAGATGACTACAGTAATAATGTAACAAATAATCTTCCGGATCTTACCGATTGGAAGCGCCAGAAAGGATTTGAGGTTTATATACAGGAATATGCAAGTGGGACAAGCTTTTATACAATCAAAGCATTCATTCAGAATGCCTATGATACGTGGGAAGATAGACCGGAATTCATTTGTATTGTAGGTGATGCCTCGGGAACATATAACATTCCCCCAGACCCAGCAGGAGGCGGAGACCATGGTTATGTTCGCCTGGATGGTACCGATATTATAGCAGATGCTTTTATAGGGAGATTATCATTTAACTCGATAATTGAGTTACAAACCATAATTGCTAAAATTCTGAATTATGAAAAAACACCATATATGGCACAGACTAACTGGTATAACCGGGCATTACTGGTTGGTGATCCCAGCGCTTCCGAAATGTCGTGCATTTTTACCAATCAATCCATAAAAGAAATGATCGATTATGAAGCTCCCAATATCATTTCAACTGAAGTGTACTCGAGCCCCTTTGAGTCTCAGATGATCAGTAATCTTAACATTGGAGTTACTTATTTTAATTATCGCGGTTATATGGGTATGAGTGGTTTTGATAATACCAGTATAAATAATCTTACTAATAGCTCAAAACTTTCCTTTGCAGTTTTTTTGACCTGTGCAACCGGCAACTTCGTTGGTGGTACAAGTAGGAGTGAAGCCTTTATTCGTGCGGGATCACCATCTAACCAAAAAGGTGCCATTGCTGCTATCGGAACTGCAACAACCTCTACCCATACTGGCTTTAACAATAGTGTGGATCTTGGGATTTTTTATGGTATCTTTTCCGATAAAATATATCATCCCGGCGGTGCTCTGAACAGGGGTAAATTGAATCTTTATCAAAATTTTCCTCAGAATCCTTCTAATTGTCATTTTAATTTTTCTTACTGGAATAACCTGATGGGAGATCCCGGGGTTGAATTCTGGACAGGAATACCTGAAGAAATGGATGTAGTATATGATTCTCAGATCGGGATTGGAACCAATTACTTTGAAATAACTGTAGATAATTCAACTGGTAATCCCATTGAAAATGCCTGGGTTTCTTTACTAACAGATGATGACCAGCTTTTCAGCGGTTATACAGATGAAGATGGCTATTTATATCTGGACATAGATGCAGAATCGACAGGAACAGCTACCATGACTGTTACTTGTCATGATTTTATTCCTCATTTAGGGAATGTTGATATAGTTCAATTAGATAAATTTATCAATGTCTCTGAGATTCAGATCGATGATGATAATAATGGCAGTTCCTCTGGTAATGCAAACGGTTTGGTCAACCCCGGAGAAAGTATTGAATTGAATGTTGGTTTGGAAAATTTCGGATCACAAACTGCTAACAATGTTACAGCTACCATCTCTTCATCGAATGATTTCATAACTATCACCGATGACACCGAGGATTTTGGAAATATCTCTCCAGGCAATATGGTTTACTCAGTCGATGATTTTGATTTTTCTGTAGATGAAGATGTACTGGGAGGAACTGAAATAATTCTTAATATAACGATAACAGATGATGAAAGTAACCAGTGGAGCGATCTGATCATTATTCCAGTAGATGGTCCGCATCTCAGTGTGGATGAATACATACTGGTTAATGATCCCAACGGTATTTTCGATCCGGGTGAAACAGTAGAACTGGAAATTTCATTATTCAATGGAGGAACTGTAACTGCAACGGGTATCGAGGCGCAATTGATCTGTTCCCATCCATATATAACATTAGTGGACAGCTTGGGAGTTTTTGAAACGATCCCACCAGGTGAGACAGGAAACAATTCATCTAATACCTTTGAAGTTACTGCCGATATTGCTATTCTCCCCGGCTCGCAGATCGCTTTCAACCTGCTGCTTACTAATTCCAGTGGTTATGATCATGAATTAACTTTTTTTATAAATATTGGAGAAGTAACGGTAACTGATCCACTGGGACCAGATGAATACGGATATTACTGCTATGATAGTTATGATACCGGTTATGAAGGTACTCCTGTTTATAACTGGATCGAAATTGATCCCAGCTTTGGTGGTTCCGGTACCACGCTTGGTTTATATGATCCCGGAAATACCGGCGCCAGTCAGACTATTACTGTTCCTTTCAACTTCAATTTTTATGGTGTAAATTATAATTCACTTACAGTATGTTCCAATGGCTGGGTTGCACCGGGAGGAACAACCATGTCTTCCTTTATGAACTGGCAAATTCCCGGTCCAGGCGGTCCATCTCCCATGATCGCACCATTCTGGGATGACCTTAAAACCGGCTCGGGACATGTTTGTTATTATCATGATACAAATATAAATGCCTTTATTATAGAATGGTCGCACCTGCAGAATGAGTATAATAGTGCTGAAGAAACATTCCAGATGCTGCTGCTTGATCCGGCGCATTATACCAGCCCAACAGGTGATGTAGAGATCATCTTTCAGTATGAAACTGTAAATAATGTAGATCAGGGATCTTATCCATACCAATATGGTCAATATGCAACTGTTGGACTGGAAGATCACACAGGAGCAATCGGGTTGGAATATACATTTAATAATACTTATCCCACTGCCGCCAAGACACTTCAAAACGGACTTGCTCTTAAATTAACTACACTTGGTTCTGGTATGATGGATCCTCCTATTATCGGATTGAATCAGGAAGAATTCCAGTTTGTACTCCTTGAAAATCAAACTGACAGCCAGACGCTTCAGATAACAAATACTGGTGAAGCCGATCTTGTTTTTAACATTACCAAACAATATATAGACGAGCGTGGTCAGGGTGGGCCTGATGCCTACGGATACCAGTGGATAGACAGCAATGAACCCAATGGCCCGGTATATGAGTGGCGGGATATAAGCGGATTGGGAACACCTGTAACATTTGTCCATAATGATGAAGCTACCCCTCTCATGCCCATCGGATTTGATTTTAATTTCTACGGCACATATTATTCCGAATTTAGAATTAATCCCAATGGCTGGATCGGGTTTGGTGATGACTGTACGGAATGGAATAATCTTTCATTACCACATCCGGACGCACCAAAACCGGCTATTTTGCCCTTCTGGGATGACCTGGATCCGCTGCAAGGTGGAGATGTATATTACTACAGTACATCGGATAGCTTGGTTGTATGGTTCGATAATGTTATTCACTTCCCTGGTAATTACACAGGGACTTATAACTTTCAATTAATAATTTATCCTTCAGGAAGTTTTTTATTCCAATATCAGTCTGTGAGTGGTGATATCGATTCTGCTACTATCGGTATTCAGGATGAAAACGCATCAACGTTTCTGCAAATTGTTTACAACGGATCTTATGTGCAGAACGAACTGGCTGTTTATTTCAAAAAAATCGTGGATTGGGTTGATGTATCACCCGAGATGGGTTACGTGGAAGCTGGAGAGATGGAGAGTGTAACCATCACTGTTACTTCCGAAGAGCTGATACTTGGAGATTATCTGTGTAACCTGAAAATGACCACTAACGATCCCGAAGCAAGCCTGATCACTATTCCAGTTAACCTTTCAGTAGTAAGTGATTATCCCCGCATAGATCTTTCATCGGATGTTTTCGATTTTAATACTGTATTCATAGGGGAAGAGGTTGTGGATACATTGATTGTTTACAATATTGGAACGGTCATTCTGGTTGTAGATGATATTACAAATGAACTTGATGTATTTACAGCAACACCTACAAATTTTGTTGTAGATCCCGATGAACAGAGAGAAGTTATCATCACTTTTGCTCCCACTTCCGAAATGGTTTATAATGACACTCTTAAGATATTCAGTAACGATCCGATAGAACCCATAAAAAATGTTGTGCTTACAGGTGAAGGAATATTTGAGGTTAATACCGGGAACGAACTACCCCTTATTACAAAAATTTACCAGAATTATCCGAATCCCTTTAATCCGGAAACTACTATACGTTTCTCTTTAAATCAACCCGGAAAAGTTAAAATCGTGATATACAATATCAAAGGTGAAAAGGTAAAAACACTAGTTGATCAACATCTGGAAGCAAAGAATTATGTGATCACATGGAATGGAAAAGACGAAAACCTGAAATTAGTTGCCAGCGGAGTTTATTTCTACAAATTCCAGACTGCAAAACATGTAGACACTAAGAAAATGTTATTAATAAAATAAATTAAGAAATAATAAGGATTAGAAAAATGAAAAAAATCAATCTTATCTTACTTTTGCTCACGGCAGTTGCCTTAAGTGCGCAAATGCAATGGTCTGAGGAAGTACCCATCCGCCAGGGAGAAAATATCGAATGGTATCGCTCTTCTGCTCCGGTTGATGGTAATTGTGTGGTTTATACCTGGTCGGATACCCGAAACGGTGACAGAGATGTATGGGCGCAAAAGATGGATTCCAATGGGAATGACTTATGGAATGCAGGCGGAGTTCTTGTTAATGGTGAAATAAACAGGCAGGAAGACCCGGTAGTTATTCATACGGAAAATGGCGAAGTGATCATTGCCTGGATTGATTTTCGTAATGAAGATGCCGGTGATGTTTATGTCCAGAAACTTGATACTAATGGTAATTTGCAATGGAATGCCACCGGTGTTCCTCTTTGCCTGGCAGATGATATTCAGATAACGTTGAATATCATCCACGATGAAAATGGAGGTGCTTTTATTATCTGGTTGGATGATCGAAATGACAACGGCGGATCTGATATTTATGGTACACGGATTTTATCGGATGGCAGTATTGCCCCCGGTTGGGTTACTAACGGAAATATTATTATTTCTGAAGGTGCAACGCAAAACCAGCACACCTTCTGGGAAGATGGTTCAGGTGGTGGTATTTTAGCCTGGCATGATGATCGAAATGCCAGTGATGAAAACATCTATACTCAACGTATCAGCTCAGATGGTAATCTTTTATGGAATCCAGATGGAGTTTTACTTTGTAATGCATCTGGAATTCAGGAAACCCCAAAAATGGCTCCAGATGGTACAGGAAGTTTTATCTTTTCCTGGCGGGATAAAAGAGATGATCTATTTGGTGGTGATATATATGCGCAGAGAGTTGATATAAACGGCAATTTGCTCTGGACAAATGAGATAGTTGTTTATGCAGCTGACAGCGTACAGCGAAACCCACGGATAACTAAAGCATCCGATACCGGTGCGATTGTTGTATGGGAAGATGGAAGAAATGAAAGTGCCCTAGTAAAGAAAGATATTTATGCCCAGAAAATCAGTACTGATGGTATGTTACTGTGGGGTGCAGATTGTATTCCAGTTGCTGTGGCAACTCATGACCAACTTAATCCCCGTTTGATTGGCGACAACAGCGGAGGAGCCTGGATCATCTGGGAAGACGGAAGGATCGAAGATCACCCATGGGGAGATATTTATGTTCAACATCTAAACTCATCCGGTACAGCTCTTTTAGCTGCCAATGGAAATATAGTTTGTGATGCAGAAGGTTACCAGTTTGCTCCGATTATAAAGACAACTGATAATGATGTTTTCTGTGTATGGGGAGATAATAGGACTGGTTCTACAGGACTCTATCTTCAGCTTCTCGACTTTTCGGGAAACATCCAGCTTGATCCCAATGGCGAAATCATTTTCTACGGTCTTTGCGGGGATGCGTTAAATTATCAATTGCTGCCAAATGGAGATAATCAGGTTATTATCTGGGAAGATACACGTAATTCTACAATTGCAAACCAGATCTATTATCAAGTATTGAATGGAGATGGTACTTTTATACTCGACGAGGACGGTCAGACTATTACTACAATGACGGGATTTAACCAGGATAATATGAAAGCAGAACTATATCCCGGATCCAATATACTCTGTGCAGTTTGGGAAGAAAATAAAGAAGGTTTCGGTTTCAAACAGATATATACTCAGGCTGTAGATCTGCAGGGTAACTTTATCTGGTCAGATAGTGTGGGCATTCGGGTGGCACCATTCTTTGCTCAGCAGCAAACTCCCCAGGTAAGTATAATCGAAGAGGGCAGTTCTTATGAATATAATATCGGGTGGGAAGATTTTACCGATGTATATAACTCACGCATTAAAGGTCAGAAACTTGATGCTGATGGTAATTTACAATGGGGTTCACAGGGCGTTAACATTGTTGACAGAAACGGGAACGATGAGCTTTGTGATATTGTAGAAAATTTCTACATCTGGCAGAATGTGATCAACAATGCCGATATCTTCTGCAAATTGGTTAATGAAAATGGTAATACTGCTGTTGGTTGGGATGAGTATGGACTGGAGGTGTGTGTTGTTGACACCGCTGCGGCAAGAAATGCACGTGGAATTCTGGTACCGGAAGGTCTGCTGATCGTGTGGGATGACCTGAGAAACGGTGATCTGGATATTTACGCACAACTTGTAACTTACGACGGAACAGTAGTCTGGGAAACTAATGGTATTCCGCTTGTAAATGTAGAGAACGACCAGCAGTTTTCCAATATGATCTTTAATGAAGATGATGGATTATTCATGGTTTGGACTGATTTTCGCACCGGTACATCATATGATATTTATATGCAGAAATATGATGATACAGGAGCAGGTGTATGGCAGGAAAACGGATTGGCAGTCGTTGCCAAAACCAGTAATCAGCATTCACCCTACCTTACTTCTGATGGTGAAGAATTCATGGTCTTCTGGGAAGATTATGATCTGATCGATCAATCTAATTTAAAAGCTCAGTGGATAGATGCAAACGGTGATCTTCTATGGCCTACTAATGGATTTAATATCTGTAATGCTATTAAGAACCAGAATAAGCCCATGGCTGTTACCGGTAGTGATGGTTATGCTTATGTTATCTGGGAAGATACCCGTTCCAGCGGAAAAACTGATATCTATAATATTTATGCACAGAAAATCAAATATGAGCCTGTGGATATTCAGGACAATGAAATTCCAACGGATGATATGGTCATTTCTTATAATTATCCTAATCCTTTTAAAAGCAGTACATCCATTTCATTTAACATTAATCCGACACTATATAAAAATGCTGTACTAAAAATATATAATATCAAAGGTCAGCAGGTAAGATCTATTAAAGTGGAATCTAATAATTTGATCTGGAATGGTAAAGACAACGTGAACAAAACAGCAGCGAACGGTATTTATTTTTACAGGTTAGAAGCAGATAATTTTAAATCCAAACCAGGGAAAATGATCCTCCTAAAATAAGGGCGGATAAATATTATTGAAGTGAGGATTTTATGAAAAAAAGTTTTACAATTGCTTTGATTTTTATTGTTGCGGTGCTTGCCGCACAAGTGGGTTTAGATCCACGCTATCATACTTATGAAGAAATTCTGCAGGAGATAGATTCACTTCAAACAAATTACCCGGGTATTGTAATGGTTCAGCAAATAGGAACTACTCTGGGAGCTGTGCCTTACCAGGATCCAATACCCATCTATGCTGTAAAAATTTCCAATGATGTTACGGTGGATGAAGATAAACCCGCAGTGATGTTTGCCGGACAGTGTCATGCCGAAGAAGTACTCGGAGTTGAAATTACCATGTATATGATGCAGGAAATAATTGCAAATCGTGTGATACAACCATACAGCATCTGGCTGGATAACCTGGAAATGTGGTTCGTTCCCACCTATAACCCGGAAGGATTGCAGGTGGTTATGGACGACTGGGATGTTACTTTCAGAAAAAATAAACGAGATAATAATTTGAACGGAATCTTCGATTATTATGTTGGTTCCGGCGGTGATATCGATGGTGTGGATACAAATCGTAATTATGATTTTAACTGGATTCATGGTGATACCTTGTATGTTGTCGGACCTGAAGAGTGGAACGATTATTATCGCGGTCCTGGCCCATTTTCCGAAGGTGGAAATCAGGCGATCCGCTCGTTGGCAGACGAGCAGCATTTTATCTATTCCATAAACTGGCATTCTTCCAGATCTGGGCTTTATTGTGAGAAAGTAAAATATTCATATAACTGGAATGGCGTTGGTAAATATCCACCGGATTTTGAATTGAGTGAATCTATCGGTGTGAATGTAGCAAATCTTATAGTTACGGAAGCTGGAACCGGACATTATGAACCTGCTGCTTCTCAGGGCAGAAAAGGTCTTGCTCACGATTGGTTCTATCAAGCTCACGGTACATTCCAGTTAATGATAGAATGTGGAACAATTAATATTCAACCTCCCGCAGCTATTGTAGATGATACCTGTGAGCGATGCAGCCAGGGAGCGTATTGGTTACTGAATCGTGCTCTCGGTATTGAAAATGTTTCGGCAGCGATGCTTACCGGACACATAACCGATTCTAATTCGGGAAACCCCCTTGTAGCTGAGGTTATAATAGAAGAAAAACAGGCTTCTTTCTTTGATCCTCGACTTTCCGATGAGCTTTATGGACGTTACTGGCGTCCTTTGATGCCGGGAACATATACAATTCGTGTGGTAAAAAAAGGCTATGAAGAAAAAGTAGTTTCTGGCGTTACAGTTAATAATTCTTTATGGAAAGTGAAAGAGATCGAACTCGATCCACTGGCTGAAGTAAATGTAAGCGGAACGGTTACTTCCGGTGGTAATCCGCTGGATGCTACTATCATTCTGGGTTATGGAGAATATCTTCCTGCAGATACGATTGCAGTAAATAACGGCAGTTGCGCTTTTACAACTTATGAAGGTGAACATCAGGTAATTGTTTTTGCTGATGGTTATGTACCGAGTATTGCATCAATAAGCTTTCCTGCAGGCACATACGATTTAGCAGTTGAACTTGAACCAGAAATTGTTGTTTTTGAAGAGAATTGGGAAAATGGATTTTCCAACTGGGATGTAACCGGTGAATGGGCAATTGAGTATGATACATTTGAATTTTCAAATGTTGCTACAAATAATCCCGGTTTAGTTTCCTGTAATTTCTATGAATTTTATTCCAACAACTCCAGTTCAGTTTTGACTACTTTGAATCCCATTAATCTTAATGGTGTTAGTGATGATGTTATTCTATCGTTTCATCAGAAATATTACACTGAACATGATATGGATTTCTGTTATGTAGAGGTTTCAACCGATGGAACAACATGGAATGAATTAGAAAAATTTTCAGGAATAAACAAAGCTTGGAATTATGCTTTGAATCCGCAAATGAATAGACACATTATTCCCATAAATGATTATTTGAACAATTACGTATATTTGAGATTTAGATTTGAAAGTGATGATACTCTAACAGATCCCGGCTGGTGGATAGATGATATCGAAATCCTTGCTTCCACAGATTCGTCTACCGGAAATGAAGTGCCTATTGTGAAAACCGAATTACATGGTAATTATCCCAATCCGTTCAATCCATCCACTACAATAAAATATTCTCTGCAAGAAGACTCAAAAGTTACACTTGAGATATTCAATATCAAAGGGCAAAAAGTAAAAACGCTCGTAGATAAAATTCTTCCAACTGGAAAGCATTCGATTGTATGGAATGGCACAGATAATAGCGGAAAAAATATTGCCAGTGGAATTTATTTCTATAAATTCAAAACAGATAACTTCAGCAAAACTAAAAAGATGCTTCTACTGAAATAAATAAAATCAAATACTGAGCGGGTGAATACCCGCTTTTTTTATTAATAATCAGATTGTTAAAAAAACCGACTATTATTTTTAAGTATTTTCCTGAGTATTATTATTGGAATAAATATTGCATTTATTCTTTAGCAATTATTAAGTTATGAAATGAGGGGAGAAATGAAAAAATTATTTTTATTAGTTACAATCTTTGTTATATCAACCTTTCTTTTTGCAGATCGAATTGATATTTCTAAAAATTCAAATAGGGAACTCTTCGATCATATCTCTTACGGAATTGGTAGCACAGAAGTTAATTTTACACTCGATGGTTATGAAATTGAAACCTTAGAGGTAGAGGGTGTTGAATATAAAAAGATCTCGTATTGGAATGAAGGTGAATTTATCGAGATCGGTAAACCAGCCCTGCCGCGATTTTCCAGATTAATCGCTATTCCTGATGCCGGAAGCGTTGAATTCGACATCATCTATGCTGAAGAAGAGATCATCAGCAATGTGAATATCTTTCCCCGTCAGAACCTGCAAAGCGAAAGCCAGCCGTCAGATAATGAGTTTGTGATAGATGAAGCTTTTTATAACAGTGGAAACGTTTTTCCGGGAAAGATAGTGGAGATAGGTGAACCTGCTATCATGCGAGATTTCCGAATCGTGAATGTAACCATAAATCCATTTCAATATGATCCTCGAACCAAGGAACTCCGAATTGTAACAAATGTAGACATTGTAGTTAACACCAGCGGTACAACCGGAGAAAATATCAAACAGACTGATAGAAAGTTATCCAGGTTCTTCGAGCCGACGTATCGATCGACCATTCTTAATTATGAATCTTTGAACACCCGGGAAGATGGTTTTCAACAACCCTGTTATCTGTTTATCTATCCCGATGATGCAACGATAGCAACTACGCTTTCCGATCTGGTAGATTGGAAACATCAGAAAGGATTTGAAGTGCATGTTCAGGCATTTACCAGTGGAACGAGTTTCTATACGATCAAAGCTTTTGTTCAGAATGCATATGATACCTGGGAAAATCCGCCGGAATTTATCTGTATAGTAGGTGATGCTGGAGGTTCTTATAATATTCCAACAGACCATATGGGTGGTGGAGAAGGAGATCAGGGTTATGTTCGCCTGGAAGGAAATGATATTCTAGCCGACGCTTTTGTCGGTCGCTTATCAATTGCTTCCAACTTCAATTTGCAGACGATCATATATAAAATATTAAATTACGAAAAAATACCCTATATGAGTCAAACTGCTTGGTATAATAAAGCATTACTGGTTGGTGATCCCACAACCCCATCCGGTATCTCACCAAAGTATACAAAACAGGCAATAAAGGAAATGATGAATTATACTCATCCCGATATGAACTGCATTGAAGTATATTCCGGTTCTTTTGTTTCCCAGATGACCAGCAACCTGAATAGTGGAGTATCTTACTTTAATTATCGCGGTTATTGGGGTATGAGTGGATGGAACAATTCATATACTAATTCTTTATCAAATGGTTTCATGATGCCCTATGTAGTAGCGCTGACCTGCGGAACAGGTGATTTTGAAGGTACCTCCGATAGCATTAATGAAGCTTTCCTGAAAGCAGGAAGTCCCGGAGCGCCAAAAGGTGCTATTGGTGCCATAAGTACAGCTACAATTTATACACATACATGCTTTAATAACTGTGTGGATGCTGGAATTTTTTACGGTATTTTTGCAGATGGAATTTATCACATGGGCGGTGCCTTGAACAGGGGAAAATTGAATCTCTATCTTAATTACCCGCAAAATCCTGCTAATTCTGTATATAATTTTTCTTACTGGAATAACTTAATGGGCGATCCGGGATTGGAATTATGGACAAGCATCCCACAAGATATGGTTGTAAGTTATGATACACAAGTTGCTGTTGGAACAAATTATTTGGAAGTAATAGTAGAAGATACAAATGGACTTCCCCTTGAAAATGCCTGGGTTACTGCTCTTAT
>JAUXIJ010000174.1 GCA_030621085.1 Candidatus Cloacimonadota bacterium
CCTCTTCGAGAAAAACCGCAGAAAGAAATTTGCTCAGGCAGTAAAGGGGGGGCTCACGGGACTTGTCAGTACAGGCTGGTGCGCTAAACGTTTCTGAAGCCGAAAAGTAAAATCCATATCCTTTAAAACGGAGTCTGCAAAATGGACGAGAAAAAACCACTCGTATCAATTATTGTAAGAACCAAGGACAGGCCTAAGGAGCTGAGAAGGGCGCTTAAGAGTATTGCATCACAAACATACAGGCCCATAGAGTCCATCATTGTAAATGATGGCGGCTGCTCATTACCTATAGAGGAGTTAAAAGATATCTTATGCGATGTATCCCTTAATTATGTCAGGATAGAAAAAAACAGGGGTAGGGCTGCAGCAGGGAATGTAGGGATTAAGAATGCTGAAGGTCAGTATATAGGTTTTCTTGATGATGATGATATCCTTTACAGTAATCATATCGAAACATTACAAGCGGCATGCGCAAGAGAAGGAGTATGCATTGCTTATTCTTCTGTACAATCTGTTTATTATCGCTGGACAGGGCATGATCAAACAGACCTTATCAAATTAAATAATTCTCAATTATACGATTATGAGTTTAATCCGTCTAGATTATTATTTGAAAATTATATGCCATTGAATGCGTTGCTATTCTCCAAAAATGTCCTGTCTGAAAGCGGATTTGATGAAAACTTACCAATTAATGAAGATTGGGATCTTTTGATTCGCTTGTCTCGGCACTATCATTTTTTTCACGTCTCCCAAATTACAGCCGAATATAGGCTATTTCCAAAAGACGAAACAAGACAAGATATGGCCCAGATAGCAGAGGATCGGAAGAATATCCATTCAAAGTGGTTTATGGTTGTTTTCGATAAACATAAAAGCCTTATTACAGGTAAAGATTGGCAAATATTTTATTCTGAATACCTGATACCAAAACATGAGGAAGAATTACAATTTCTTCGAAATCTGATTATCTCAGAACAGACAAGTCATAAAAGAGACAGTAGGGAAAAGAATGCTGTGCTGCAACAAAGGGATGAGGTTCTGGCCAGACAAAGTGCTGTGATACAACAAAGGGATGAGGAATTAGGCATAATCCTTACTTCTAAGTCCTGGAAAATCACATATCCCCTGCGCCAACTGGCAAGAGTTCTACGGTATATAGTAAAAGTTATAAACTACTCTGTGAGGAACAACCCATCTACTGTTCTCCAACGGGCTTTTATTGAACTATATCATTCGCCTTTAGTCGGTTACTGGCTTCGTTATTTGCCGGCATCATGGAAACAAGGAGTAAAGTCGTTGTTCTTAACCCGGGGCAAAACTATTTCTAGTCCTCAAATCAACGTTAATAATCCAAAAGTTTCCCTTATTATCCCTGTATTTAATCATGCTGAATATCTCGATAAATGTATTCAGAGCGCTATTGCCCAAGATTACCAAGAGCTTGAAATTATTATAGTTGATGATGCCTCAACTGATCCAAATGTAAAGGCAATCCTAAATAGATATGGCAGCGATAGACGGGTGAAATTATATTTTAATGACAAAAATATAGGAATATCAGAAACACAAAACAGTGCAGTTATTCATTCCACAGGAGAGATTATCGCCTTCCTTGACTG
>JAUXIJ010000087.1 GCA_030621085.1 Candidatus Cloacimonadota bacterium
AAAGGCAGATATCAACTAACATTTTAGTTTTCAAATATAAATTATATAAATTATGATATTCTTTAGCAACTTGATACTTCTGTTTAGTTATTTCATCAGTATTCAGAGCATGAGACATTAAATTTCTAGTATCAACCACTACTTTCATAAAAATTTCTTTATCATTGAAATTAAATAATATTTTGTTAAATCGCTCAAATATGTATTCTAATCGTTCTCGAAGTGAAGGTTGGTTATTCAAATTCTCATTAAGCCATTCCATATATTCAGATTTGTCGTATTCTTTCGGTATATTTTTAATAATATTATTTTTTCTTTTTCTGAATTCAGGTTTTGGGATTTTTGGTTTTGATTTTGGGAAAAATTTTCTATGAAAAGATTCTAAAATTTGAATGATTGTTAGAAACTCTAATTGTAAATAAATATTACCATATATAATACTAAAATATAAGATATGTAAATTTTCAAGATTATCAAAGTTATTAAACCACCTCAGCAAAATATTAGAAAATTTCTTTTCAACATCCTCAAAACAAAATAACATATCACTTCTTTGTAATCTATCTTTAATTATTTTGCCTGTAAATCGTCTTCTTGTGAATAACTTTAATTCATATCTTCCAGTTATCTTTCTTTTGTTTGCTTGAAAAGATTTTATATATATTGGATTTTGAATTCCAAAACAAACGAATTTCTGTAATTGATCAATATGTTTCATTAGATCCAGAAAGCTAACTTTATGTTTATACTTAACCTCGAAAAAAGGATCTTTGAAAATTCTATATTCGCTATTATTAATTGATGGCTTAATTGAATTTCCAATAACAAAATTAATTGAAAGATTATTATCAATTACACAACGATATTTTTTTTTGGGTAATATTGTAAAAGGTTTTCTCCTAATAGACTTAATCGTTTTTCTTAATTCAATTGTATATGTGTCTGATAGAACCCAATTGTTTAGGTTGTTAAACTCAATAAAACAATTCTGAATTTTTATAGAGTTCTGATCTTTGAAGTGATGTCCACATATTATTGTTTCAACACCGAATGAAAAGATACTTGGATTATTAAATTCTTCACTATGGCACTCACATTTGCATAATGTTATTTCTGTATTATTTGCAAGACCTAATATTATATCAATACTATTTCGATTTTCATGCCAAAATTTTATATCATTATTAATGATTAATTCAATTAATCCACCTTCATTAGGTGAATATTGTAGTGTACCAGGATAAATTTCTTTTTTCTTGTTTGGTAACCACCAATAGCCTTTATATGTCAAATGATTCATAATATTTAAAATCCTTTGAAGGTTTAATCATCATGATTAAACTTGCAGGCTTTCCCTATACTACTTTCTTTCTTCAAAGCTCCATCGAGATAAACCCTGAATCTATTTTCTTCTAATTCGACTTTTACTTCATATTTTTTATAAGGAATCTTGTCAATTTTCAAATATTTCAATCCGAGAGGAAGTGGATCGACGATCAATGTATCATCGAGTTGCGGTTGAACTCCGCAAATATATTTTATTATTAGGTCAACTATCCATGAATGCTGGTAGTCATTCACGCCTCGATAAAGACACGGTTTTCCCGAATGAGGATTATAATGCTCATAAGTATTTGGATATTTCAAATTCCCATCAAGGAACATCATTTCAATATTTCTTTTGATAAACCAACCGGTTTTTTCTTTCAGGCTTCCATCATATTTGGAAGCAACATTTACCAGAGCTTCTGCAATATGGGAATTAGTCATTGGCCAGGTTCTCCCGTTCCAGGAACAGTTCATTCTCTTATTTTTCCATTCTCCAAAAGAACTTGAAAGAGGTTCGTTCAAAGCGGTTGACGGAACCGGGTATGAAGTCCAGAATTCTTCTTTGTTAAAGAGATGTTTCTTTAGTCCGTTCAGGTGAGATTCATCTGCAATGTCATAGATATACGGATAGAAGCAGACAGCGGCTTTGATGTTCGTTCGCTGCCAATTTTTGGGATTTACATCGAAAAACATTTCCTCATCTTCATCCCACATATATTTCAGAATAGCTTCTTTGATCTTTTTGGCTTCTTTTTTCCATTTTTTGGAATCGAATTCTTTCCCAAGTTTTTCAGCAATAAAAGAAAGCGCTTTACGAATTCCATACTGGTAGCAGGTCGCATCCACTCCTTTCAACCTGATTCCACCGGATTCCATTTGGAGGTCTGCCTTTTCATCTACGCTTGTATAACGTGTCATAAATTCCTGTCCGGTCTCCATTTGGTCTATCACATCGTAAAGATAGCTGTGTTCAGGATCGCGTTCTCTATCGAAAAATTCAGCATATTTCACGAGGGATGGATAAATTTTTTCCAAAAAAACGATATCAGGATGAACCTTGTAAATTTCCATTATTGCAGTCCCGAAATCCGCATGATAAAAGCTCTGTCTATCAATATCGATTGGATACAGATTCCCTGGATAACTGCCGTTTTCTTCTTGGTTTTTCATAAAGTTCAGGAAGCTTCCTTCAGCAACTTCAGGGTTATTCATCCAGCGTGTTTCCAGCATATGGCATTGAGCAGAATAGGATATCGGCATTCGAAAATAAGCAGGTCCTTCACAAACGCAGGGAAAAGAATATGCATCTTTCATCATAAAAAGCCGCAAACCAAACCAGCGATACCAGTAGTATTTTTCAATGAATTTATCGGAACATTCAAAATGCGGTACGGAATTAAAAAACTCCTGCCAGTTCTTTTCGCTTTCTTTTACAGGATTCTTGATATCGAATGCTTCATTAAATTTTTCTTTTACCTTATCGGAAGTTTTCGCAACCGAAAGGAAAACCTTTACTTCAGCATTCTTTTTAATTTTCAAATGTTTTTGCAAGCCAAAATAGATTAATCCATTCGGGTTTATGCCTTTATTATGAATTTCATCGGGAAGCTTTCCATTAAGTTTTTCATAGAAAGGAGTGTATTCATATTTTGGGTGATTTGCAGTATATTCGGAAAGATTTATAGAATAAGATGAATGTTCCATTCTCAGAAACTGTGAGATGTTAAAAGAAAGATTACCTCGAAGTTTTATTTCTTTATTAATAAGAAATCCATTATTTTCTTTGGAAAAGGAAATAATTTTTTCGTTTTGATTATTTACCTGTGCTGTCCAGAGGATCACATCGATTTCCTGGTTTTGCCCCTCAAAATTCAAAATTGTAGAAAGTGTATCATTTGGCAGCAAAACATCGGTTTCGGTGAACGTTAGATCGTTTGTTAAGGAAAATCTTCTTATTAATTTGGAAGGATCCCATTTTGTATCGATCAGTTTGGGTTTGAGTTCTTTTCTGTCTTTTGAAAGGAATGAAATTGTATAAAGCGGTTTTAGCGGAATATTATAAAAATGGGCTTCATCCCACAATCCGGGAATGTGCAGCCACTGTGGAAAAAGCGATGTGAAAACAAGTGAATCTCCACCACCGAGATACCATTTATCGTCTCGTTCAAGTAATTTAAGGATGTTCATTATTCTCCTTTTGCTGGTTCAATTTTCTAAATTGAACCTTTTGTTTAACATTTGGTTCAGGTTACAAACCTGAACCAGCAATAAACTCAACATACGCTCCTCTGGAAGGAACAACTTCATAAAATTGCGGAACAAGTTCCCTTTTTTTTGAATACACATCCAAAATTTTTTCTTTCAGATGCTCAATGCTGGAATCTTTCACCAGATAGATCACACATCCACCAAAACCGGCTCCGGTAAGTCTTGCGCCTAAAACTCCCGGCTCATTCCTTCCGATTTCCACCAACAAATCCAATTCTTCGGTACTGACTTCATAAAGCTCTTTCAAACTTTTATGCGACTGATACATTAACTTGCCGAAAATTTCAACATTTCCTTTTCTCAAAAGTTCGACAGCTTTTTGGACTCGTTCATTTTCATAAACAATATGCTCAATTCTTTTTCTTGATTTTTTAGAGAGAAGTGCACCATATCTCATAAAATCATCAATAGAAATATCCCGCAAAGTTCCGATTCTCGGAAGGATTTTATGGAATGCTCTCAAGGCATATTTACATTCTTTTCTTCTCGTGTTGTAGGATGATTCAGAGAGTTCTCTTTTCACCATCGAATTACACACAAGAAATGAATAACCTTGAATCGACAATGGAACATATTGATATTTCAAACTTCTGCAATCTATAAAAAGTGCGTGACCTTCTTTGGAAAGCAGGGAAGCAAATTGATCCATTATTCCGCATTCCACACCTACAAAATCGTTTTCTGCTTTTCGGGCAAGTTTGATCATTTCAAGAGGTTTGATATTCAAATCGTATATTTTTTTGAAGGAAAGAAGAGTTGCAATTTCTATCGAAGCAGAAGATGAAAGTCCTGCGCCTTCGGGCACTTCGCTAAAGATCAGAATATCCAATCCGCCTATTTTATATCCTGCGTCGAGAAGAACTTTTGCTATTCCTCTTTGGTAATTGCTCCATTTATTTTGTTGTGATGGTTTGATGTTATCTAAATGAAACTCATCGTTTTCTTTGTATTTCAAGTCGTAGAGTCTAATTTTTCTATCATCGTTTTTGGAAACAAGCATATTTGTGTATTTGTCAATAGCAATGGGAAGCACAAATCCGTCGTTGTAATCTGTGTGCTCGCCGATAAGGTTTATTCTTCCCGGTGCACGAATGATGTTGGTTGGGGATTTTTTATAGATTGCTTTATATTGCTTTGTTAGATTTTCTTTTTTCATATTGTAGTTGCCATGAAAACTTCTGTATTAAAAAATACAAAAATTGCAATACCTTTTTTAATATCTTCTTTTACCACACCATAGAAATAAGAAAATATGCATGGTTCAACATGATGAAAATTCATAATTACTCCCCTATTTGCAAACATTTCATTAAATAGTGGAATAGAAATTTCAGGGGGTTGTTGTTTTGAAATTTTTACTTCTATATTAACCGGCATCGGTTCATGGAATCGATGATAATATAAACCCCTTGTAAAACGATCTATTTGTCTATGAAATAATGATGCTTCTGCCATTATTGCTGTTTTTTTTATTTTAATACCTGAAATTGGGTCTTCAATTAAAATAGAGGATAATCTTTTTTTTAGTTCATTTTTAGCTCCTGGATTTTTTTTCCAAGAAGGAACTACCTGCTGATCCCATGCTTTACGTCCTTCTGGGGTACGGTAAGAAGCAGTAATAATAAAGTTTCTAAATAGCTCATCATCTTTTTTAAACTTACCGTTACAAGTTTCATGAGCAGGAACAGTAATTAACTGTCCAGTTGGCTTTTTAGGGAAAATACCTCGAGGTGGTATATGTTCTTTAGTATCAGGATTAGGCTTCCCACATAAATAACATAATTTTTGTTTCTTTGTTATCATATTTTCTCCATTTTATTTATTTTCTTCCATCCACCTCACAAACTAAACAATAACCGTTTTAATGGTTTCCATCATCTTTCTACTCATATTTAACAATCCAATGCAAATATTTATTTGGATCGATAATCTCATACTCTATCGGTTTAACAGGTTTATACGAAACCCATTGATGTCCATCGATCTGTTCAAAAGCATCTATCGGAACTTTATATAAATATCCAACTTTGGAAGTATCAAGTTTTCCTGTTTTAATAATGATCTTTGGTTTTCCATCTTCGAATGATAATTTCCAAACACAACTATTACTTTCATCAGCCATAATCGATAGAGCAAAAGGAATAGCAAAATTTCTATCTTGCGAAGCATAAATTGCACAAAGAGAATCTTTTAACGAGCCAATTCCGGTTGTCTGGTTAGGTTTAAGAATTTCCTCCAGAAATCTGCTGCCGTGATATAAAAATTCAATTTCTTTCATAAATTTATTCTTCCACCCACTTCCCAAGTTTCTCATCATTATGAATAAGTTTTCCGTCAATATAAACAGAATAACCTAGTGGATACTTCTCATATTGTATCGGTTTAACGGGTGACTGCCAGACGATTGAAATATTCTTTCCCTGATAATTAACATTTTCCAATAAAAAATAGTCAAGTCCCATCGGTAGCGGATCGAGTTCGATATAACCGTCCTCTTGCGGTTCAAATCCGACAATATGACGGATAATAATATCTATCCACCAGGAATGCATATAATCCCGAAAATGACTGAGCGGTTCTCCGGTAATCGGGTTATATCGCTCAAAGAAATCTGCTCGCGGTTGAAGATGTTTATCGGCAGCAAGTTTGATAAGTTCGGCTGCATCGGAAAGCAGTGAACGGTCGAGGATTTTGGCGGATGTTGCAAAAGCTTCCAAAATATGCGAAGTGGCAGCAGGCCAGGACGGTCCTTCCCAAAAACCTGTCGGATCAAAATTCGGATCATCTTTGGGAAGTGCAGGCACAGGATATGGAAGCTGGAACTGATCGGGATTCAGAAGGTGTTTCCTAAATACATCGAGATTTTGCTTGGTTCCGATTCCCGCAAAGAACGGATAGAAAGTTGTGATGCACATTGTTTTGGAAAGCTTTTTCGTAAAAGGATGCCTGTCTCGATAGCTTTTATCTTCTACATTCCAAAGCAGCGAATTTACAGCATTCTTTGTTTTATCAGCATAATCTTTGAAATATTTTTCATCGTCATTTTTTCCAAGAACACGAGCCATATTGGAAACAGACAGCATATTAGCGTATGCGTAACTCGTTGCATCGATCGCATCATATCGCAAGGTCGGATCGTTATCCTCAAAGCGGGAAAGGTCGTCCATTCCGGTTTCAAGCTGGTGATCAATAACGAACAAACCATCACCGTCCGCATCACGATCTTTAATCCACCACTCGATATTCTTTTTCATTCCCGGATATATTCCTGCAAGCATTTCTTTATCTCCGTGTATAAGAAAATGCTGCCAGGCAGTGTATGGAAGAAGTGAGAGTCCGGTTTTGGATTTATGATGCAGGTTCACACGATTTGTACGTGGAGAAGTGTACCACGGAAAGCGTCCATCTTCATAAGCAGAATGGATCATATTGGCGATGTGTCCAAATCCGACTTGCGGATCGGCTGCCCAATTCATATCCAGAGCCATAAAAGGCGCGCTGTAACAGCAATAAGTTTGATATGCCTGTCTGCCTTCCATCACAACCGGATATTTGAAGAAACCCAGATTACCGCCTGCTGTAGAGAATTTAAGCAGGAACCAGCGAAAGCCGTAAAGTTCCTCCAAATCTTTATCCGAACACGAAAAATGAGGAACATCATTTCGGAAAAAGTTCTGCCAGTCTGTTCTGTTCAGAGCAATCGGATCATCCTGTTCTAAAACGACTTTCAAATTCTCCAGAGCAGTTTGTTCATCTGGATCGATAGCACAGGCAAAAGTGAATTTCAGGGAAGTGTAGGGTGGAATTTTAATTTTGTATTTTAGAAGATACGTTCCTGCCGATTCGCAAATTATTTCATCCGGTTCGAGGTTTCCGCCGATTGCCATTGTCAGTCCGTCATTGAGGATATTAGGAAAAACATTTTTATCTTTCAGGATGATGAAATTATCTTTTTGTTGAGTAATCTTCTCTCCGCCTGCTTCTCCGCGCCAATCCTTTGATTTGGTGCAGTCTCCGGCAATTTCTATTGTTTTAATTATTGGATTTGTGGTCGGATTGAAAAGGTGAACCACAGAAATCACCACATCGTTTTTGGTTACGCAAACCTGCCGTTGTTCTGTCAGCTTGATCTTTGGCTTTTGTTTCTCAAATTGCTCTTTTCTTTCTTTGGAAATAATTATCCTGTCAATATTAAGATTCAATGTTGAACCCAGATCAACATCTGGAGTTACCAGAACGTGATCAGGAAACCAGTTGATAGTCGTTCCATCTACGATATCGAAGATGTCTCCGAGTTTGTGAGTTGCATAATAGAATTTAGAAGGAATGCCTGTATAAAGAGCAACATTCTTGCCATGACCAACACAGTTCTTATCATTCCGATTTCCAATAAGATCGAGAACAGGAGACTTCTGAATTGGGATTTGCAGAAAAGTAATATTTGTGCCGAGGTTTATAACAGTTAGACGTAAAAGATGTTTTCCTGCTTCCAATTTTGGAATGTAAAGTGATGACCACTTATAATCCTGTTCCTTATTTCCCCAACCACCGGTATTAGAATATTGCAACCTTCCTGCAAGTTTACCATCAATCGCAACATCCAGCCAGCAGGTTCCATTCAAAGCTCTTGCATATTTAATTGCAATATAGACAGATGTTAAGCTTTTTTCCAATTCAAATTCATATTCAGTATAATGTCCGGCTTGCGAACCGAATTCACAGCCCAGCACTTCTCCACCCGATGCAACAGGTTTTTTATCTATTCCCTGTGAACCTTTTTGATTTATAGGGTTTTCTGCTTCGATTGTGATATATGCTGGTTCGGAGGATGAAAGAATTGAAAACAGGAATATAAAAACTAAAATGAAAATTATTGTATTTTTCTTCAAAACTTCTCCCTTTTAGCAAAACTTCGGAAGTTTTAAACCTCCGAAGTTAATTTACAACCGCTTACAGGTTAATGCTATTTTCTAGATTATTTCAAAATCAACATCTTCTTAATTTCAGAAAAATCTTTTCCTGCTTTCAATTGATAAAAATAAATTCCCGAACTTACAGGCTTGTTATTTTCATCCGTTCCATCCCAGACTACCGAGAAAACGTGATCGGGAGAGGGCGTGACGATGAGAAGTTCTTTCACTTTTTGACCTTTGAT
>JAUXIJ010000082.1 GCA_030621085.1 Candidatus Cloacimonadota bacterium
TACCCCCCCTGTTCCTTCATTTTTACCCCCCCTAATTGGGAGTATGCAACATCAGTCTTATTAATAAGTAATTTAACGGATTTCCCTAGCAGTTTTTTATATCAATTTGTCCAACAAATTCACAATAATATAATGGCTATTCTCAAAGCAAGATCGCACATTCTTTGAATAAAATAAGTAATATCAAATTACCCGTTCTCCCTCTCTTTCTGTTTAGATAGATTATTATACGTTTAATCTGTTCCAGTCCTTCAGGTCGGGATGAAATATTATTCTTCGTCATCCAACAACTCTGATTCGCTTATTTTGTCCTCTGCTGCCATTTGTCTATATTTGGGTATTTTCGATGGCATCTGCATTACATATTCTTTGAATTTTGGACCAAAAAGAGTCGTAGGCCGCAAGAATACTTCCATCTTCCTATCACCCAACTATTCAGATACTTTAACGTCAATTACGCGTTTGAAGTCTTCAAGCTTGTATCCCTCAGCATATCGTGTTAATATTTTATTCTGGTATTCGGGAGTTGTATAAGAGTACGCCAGTTTACCTACCCTGTGGGTTTTCTTATTGAGATAATCCAGCACTTGTTTGATTAGTTCTATTCCTTCGGTACATTTTTCCTTAGCTATCTCATCACCTTCTGCTTCTTCAGGGTTAATCATATTCTACATAGCTTTCTGTCGAAACAAGCGTTCAGGATGGATTATATCAGCAGTTGCTCTTCCCTCAGTTCATTCCTTCACATGATAATCGATCAATGTGTGAATCATCGATTGAATACCCTTCCCTGATACGTTCAGGAATAAAATTAACTGCAGGAGTGGATGTCGTTTGAAATTTTTTTACTGGATTTTATGTTTAGATATGATATTGTATTCCGGATTATGAATCGCATCAATTCTTCCCGAAGAGAAGGTGAGAGTGCAGCAATATTTTCTTTATTTATTTCTTTTATATTATTTATTGCTATTCTTTTATTGTTTTCTTTTTTGTTTGTAATTAGACATGTAATTGGATATGTAATTGGACATGTAATTGGTTATGTTTTTTCTCTTTACTGTTTGATGTACTGTTTAATGTGCTGTTTAATGTAATGACATCGCCTAACCTCTTTGCTACCAATGAGATAATTAATGCACCGTTGGATGCAAAAACATTCTTACTTATCAATGGATTGTTTAATGTGTCCTTTAATGTAATTGGTGATGTAGTTGGTGATGTAGTTGGTCCCTTATCAAAACCAAATTTATTATATTCAACATAATTTAACAGCCTAATTATAGACATTCTTTCTAATCGTACCAAACTGATCATTTCCTGGTCGCACAGGGATTGTAAAAAACTAGACACTTTTGGTTGATCCCATTTCCACCTGATAGCTAAAAAACTCTGCGTTGCATGGATGCACCCTATCTCATCATCATGTGCACTTGGATGTGCACTTGGATGTGCACCTGGAGGTGCATCGGGTCCATCTAACTCACCCTGATTTATACGCTAATAGTTGAATAATCGAATTATGGATATCTTTCCTGACCATAGGTTATAACATCATGTGTGATTCAATGGCTGATTTTTTTTGCTTCAACTTTGTTGGATTTTATAATTAATTAATACAGACTGGGTTTGTTAACGACAGCCATAGACTGCATTCCGCCAAGAGCGTCTAGTTTTATGGACACCCTTTCATCTCCATCCAATTTTTTTTAATTGCTTCGGTTTTAAACATACCAATTGTGGTTACTGGAGAAATTGATCTTCTAGAGTAAAATATATCAAACTCAATTTACTTTTTTTCAAAATATTTTTTTTATTGTAAGCGATCATCTTTTCTTTTGTTGTTTTCTTTCTTTTGTCCTTTTCTTTTCTTTTATATCTTTCTTTTCTTTCTTTAAAAAGACACTATTATAATTATTAATAATTGGTAAGCTGTCTGGTTTTTCAGCTGGTAGGAAAATTATTTATAATATTAGATCCTGATGAAAGTTTGAATCGCAGTAAAAAAATTAATTGCTCGTAAGGAGACATTCCTTAAAAATTGAAGCCAAAAAACGAGCTGAGAGAGACAAAAAAAGAAAAGCTGAGTTAGAACGCATTAGACAAGAAAAAGAGCAATTTGGACGAGATATGGAAGTCATCGAATAGGATTTACCTAAAATACACAAAGTAGTTGAGAATACCCTGGAAAAACTTCGATCCTGGAAAAAGAGAAGACAAGTTGCCGGAGGTTTGAAATGATATCCATGGAAAAATATATAAAACGGAATGAAGGATTGTTGGGATTTAAGAAGATGCTGGCTGCAATGAAACGCGGAGATTTCCGGGAAACCGGGAATGAACTGTTGGGATCCCACTGTACTGAACAGATTAAGACCCGGATACCGCAGAATTATATTTATGTCGTTGTAGGAGTGAAAATCCTAAGCTGAAGATTAAAAGTAAAAAAAGGGGTTGTGGATCAGGTTATAATCAAGATTCAATAATGTTGGCGATGATGTACAAGTATGTCCTTTATCGATTTTTTTATCTTTCGTATGCAATCACTACTTTCTATATTCATGGGATATATCAATTCAATGTCTTCCCCGAATTTCACTCTTACCAGTTCCTCGCTTGTCTGCTCATAGTTTCTTATCTTAAGCTGCGGTACATCATGCCTCAACTGAATAGAGCTTCTATCTTGCACTGAAGGAAATTTTACAGAATTTTTTACATCTTTTATTGTTTCTAAGGGAGACTTTTTAAGTAGTGCAGATCGATCTTTCTCATTTAATTGTTTTAATGATCTTTTCCCGGCTTCTTTCTTCACCTGCACAAAATCCAAGCATTGAATCATCTCCTTGATCTGCTTCAAGGGATAGAACTCTTCCTGCAGTTTCTTTATTAGAATAATGCGGTAAAGATGATCCTCTGAATAAGAGCTGTTGATCCCTTCTCCAGAGTGTGGTGATATCAGTCCCTTGCTTATATAGTAATGCACTGTTCTTTTCGTAACCCCAGCTTTCATTGCCAATTCCGATATTGCATATCCTTTTTTCATATCATAACCTCCAATAAATTGCGATGAAAGAATAACACCACTACGTAATGATGTCAAGTAATTTCATAAGTTCAAGGCTTCATCTTGCTGTGAGCGAATATGTGGTGGCAGAAGATTTGGCATAAAGTGACAATCTGATGACAGAAAAAAAACAACTCCAGTCAGCTGGATCTTACATTTCAAAAACTGCTTGATAGCAAAAGGATGGGAAATGAACCCACACAAAGCTAAAATGGGCTGCATGGTACCTCTTTGTCAGGAAAACGACTGGTAAACTACCAACGCAAGAATATCTGCGCTCTACGGCGTTATTTTTTACAGGACCAAAAGAATAAGTGCTGCTACCTGATCCAGCACAGGGATTTATTATCACCAGGTTCGATATCCTTCCTCAAAAAAGAGATTCGAATCCTGCAGGCTTCGGAGTTAAAGATCAAGGAAGCTGTGCCTATAGTCGCAGATAAATATTAATTTCATCAATTTAAAAAGATACATTTAGATTCCGTATCTCAAGGATTATTTTATTTTTACGTTCTTCTAGCTGATCTTTTCCTTTTACTTTTATCCCTCCTTTTTTCAAGATTCTCAATTTCCTCTCTGGTAAATATTTTTCTTGAAGGATCAGCAATCCATTTATCTATATCATTTTTATAAAATATTAAAGATCGACCTAATTTTGAATGTGGGATTTGCTTTCTACTCGTCAGCTGATATAATGTGTTTTTTTTTATTCTGGTGTATTCAGAGCATTCATCGATATTCATATATGGGGTATTGGCTTCAATTGTATTTCCAATATTAGGATCAATTTTCTTTCCGCCTTCCACTCCATACACTTTCCTTAAATCATCTTCAATCTGTGGGATCTTCTCTTTGATTTCCGCATAGAATTCTGTTCCTGCATATATCGGTTTTTTTATTTCCAGATCTTTATCTTTTTTTAAATCTTTATATTCAAAATCTGTGAGCCAGATTGGTGGCACCATAGTGTATATAGGATGAATTCTGAAACTATCAGGATGATAGGTGAATCCTTCTAGAAAAAGAGCGCCCATGCTTAGCCAGACTTCCAGGATATTATTCATCCTGAAGAGTGGCTTTTTGTTTGATAATGTCCCATCAAGCATGAATTTTCGTATTTCCTTTAGAAAAGGTATATCATTTTTTCTTTCCCTGGAAAAATCAATTATCAGCAAATATACTTGGAGTATATATGCAAGAGATTGTACTCGTGATATTCCCTGGATTTTTGATATAGAACTTGTTGCTGTATGGAGTTTAATATAAGACTGTTCATCAATATTTTCATCTAGTAGTAAAATATTATATCCTCTCAATAACTTTAACCTTTTTATTTGTGATTTTTCCAAAGAGTATTTTTGTGGAAATTCTAGAGGACTTAAATATATTTTAATTCCAGTTTTATTTTCCCTCTGATATATTGTAAGTTTTAGCAATTCTTTTTTTTGTTCCTCTACCCATTGAGGTATAAAATCAGCTAATTGCTTTAGAAACGAATTTTCGCTTTTCATAATATATTGTCTCCCTTTTTTTTATTATCATTCAAAATATTCATCTAATAAATCAATGGCTTTATCCTTTCTACTATCAACGAGATGAAGATATTTCATTGTAGTTTTTATATTCTTATGTCCCATCAGCTTCATTATTGTATAGATATTCTCTCCTTTCGTAACTAAAAGCGTTCCAAAAGTATGCCGGCTACAGTGAAATGTTATTTTCTGATTAATACTTTCAGAATTAATCCACTCTCTAAACCTCTGAGTTAATCTTCCCCCCGTTGGTATACTAAAAATTCGATCTCTCTTCATAACTTTCTTTTGTTCCTTTATTATTCCAAGAGCTATTGTATTAAGCTTAATTCGAACGGTTTCACGGGTTTTTTTCTGACGAAAATATAAGTGTTTTTCCTTAATATCTTTAAAAGAAATTTTGTTAAGATCTGAACGACGTAGCCCAGAAAAAGTGGAAAACAAGAATCCATTTTTTATCTGAGGAAATTTACATGGTTTCTCGATAAGTTCTTTTACTTCAGTAATTGTTAAAAATTCAATTTTGGGATCATCGTATTTTATACTAATCCCATTTGCTGGATTTCTGTCTATTAACTCAGACAATACTGCCAGATTTATAACAGCTTTGAATGTGACAAAATAATGATGTGCAGTATGAGCTTTAACAGACAGTTTGAGCAGATAATCTTTATACTTCAAGCAGATATCTCGTGTCAGTTCGCTGAAAAGTAAATAGCCCTTATTGATGAATTCATTAAAATAATTGAAAGACACTGTATAATTATAATCTTGCTTTTGCTGAGCTGTTTCTTCAAAGAATTCCATGAAATTTTTATCGTTATCTTCAGAAAAGAGCTTGATCCCGGAATTTGATTCGTATATTTCCTTCTCCTTTTTATCCCTTATTAATTTTGCTTTATTGATCTCGTTCTCATCTTTAATTTTACTCCTACTGTCACCTGCAACATATAATCCAAGGGATTTCCTTTGTCTTGAACTTTTGTATGAATAATCAAGATAGAGACTATATAATCCGTTCTGCATTTTTCTAGCACAGATCTTAATTTGGTAACCTGTATTCATCTTACTCAATTTATCAATAATTTTCGGAATTGAATTTTTCATTTCATACCCTCATTAATTATCTGGTCAAGTGACAGATATGTGACAGATTTTGTCAAGAATTAACAAATATTAACAAATTTCCAAAAACCAGATGCTAAAAATAATGGAATAATATCATAAATGTAACTCATTGATATTAAAGAAAAAAGCTGCTAAATGCGGCTATAAAAAAATGGTGGAGCATAGCGGGATCGAACCGCTGACCTCATGACTGCCAGTCATGCGCTCTCCCAGCTGAGCTAATGCCCCAACCGTTTCCGAAAATCCAAAAACACAATTTAACGTCAAGAATTTTTGTCCGATCTCTTTTTAGACAAATTTGAAATTATACGGAAAAAAACTTTACGAAGAAATCCAGAATTTATAAATGGTGCAGTTGATTTTTCTGTGGAGGCTAAATGAAGAGAATTACTGTTTTAATGCTGATAATGCTTGCCTTTAGTTTATTGGCAGCTGAGAATAATTTAATCCTCGAAATAGAGGTGCTTGGAAATGAGAACATTGAGAAAGAACTTATTCGTTCGCTAATTACATTCGAAGTAGGTGAAAATCTTGATCCTGAAGATGTTGCAAAATCTATTAACAATCTTTATAAACTTGGTGTTTTCGAAGATATTAAACTGGAAAAAAGTGAACTTCCGCAGGGAGTTTCATTGGCTATTATAGTAAAAGAATTTCCCATTGTACATTCGATAGAATTCTCCGGTAATAAGAAATTGAGCGATTCGAAACTGGAGGAAATCATTACTCTGAAAAAGGGCAGTTACTGGTCACCGTTCCTGGAATCGGAAGTAAAGAATTCCATCCTTGCCGAATACAAGACCAAAGGCTATCATTTAGTGATCACAGATTTCAAAGTTATCGATATGGGAGATAATAAAGTAGACCTATTTATCAATATAGACGAGGGTACTAAAGTTGCCATCAAGAAGATAAGAATACACGGCAATAAACTTATCCGTGCTAAAAAACTGCTTGGTAAGATGAAAACAAAAAAAGCCAGTTTGCTACGCTCAGGAAAATTCGATAATGAAAAATTTGAAGAAGATCTGGAGAACCTGGTAACTTATTATAATAAAAAAGGATTCATAGATGCACGCATAATTTCCTGGGAGAAAAAACTTCTTGAAGATAAATTTATTATAGATATTTATCTTTTTGAAGGAAAGCAATTTTATTTCGGTAAGGTTCTTGTAGTAGGAAATGAAAGGTTCACCGATGAATTGATAATTTCCCAGTTCAAGTTCAAAGACGATGAAGTATTCAACCTGGAAAAATTCAATAAACAGCTTGGTTCTGTAGCTTCCATGTATTATGAAGAAGGTTATATCTATTCCACTTTCGATCATGAACTTCAGAAATCTGCTGAAAAAATTAATATCCAACTTAACATCCTTGAAAATAATCGTGCTCAGGTAAGAAAAATCCATATCCGTGGAAACCGCAAAACCAAGGAGAAAGTAATCCGTAAACACCTGGTGATTTCTCCGGGTGATTATTTCCAGCAATCGAAAGTAATGAAGAGTCAGCAAAACATCTATAATATGGGATTTTTCGAACCGGATTTGTACCTCGATAATCCAAATATCATCAATAATGATGGCGATATAGACCTGGTGATAAATTTGAATGACAAAGTTTCCGGAACAGCAAATGGCGGGGTTGCTATTAACAGCCAGGAAGGTTTGGTAGGTCAACTGGCTGTCACTCATAATAACCTTTTGGGAAATTCCTGGCAGGCTGGTGTAAAATGGGAATTTGGCGGTAAAATACAAAACTTCAGTTTCAATTTTACCAACCCGTATTTTATGGATACTTCCACACTTGTAGGATTTGATATTTATCTTACAACAAAAGAATGGGACTCATATGAAGTTAAAACAAATGGAGGTTCTGTGCGGCTTGGGCGTCCTTTGGGCTTTTTGAATTACTCAAGACTTGTGGCAGGATATTCTTTCTATGCCAAAAAATATTCCATTCTTTCCGGACATGAGGATAATGCTTCCGAAACACTGCAAGATCTGGATAAGAAAAACTGGCAGAACACAAGTGCTATTTCTCTTACTTTCTCACGTGATAGCCGCGATAATGTATTCTTCCCAACTTCCGGTTCAAACTTCACTCTTTATTCCGAATTAGCCGGCGGACCTCTGCAGGGCGATTTTAATTATTTCAAACAGATCGCTCAGATAAGCTGGTATACAAAAACCATCTGGCAGCTTGCTTTACGAACTAAATGGCGTTTCGGTTATGTTACAGGATACGGTGGAGAAGAAGCACCTCCCGATGAAAGATTTTACCTGGGCGGAACCGGTCCTGATGGTATTCGGGGTTATGCAGATCGCTCTGTAGGACCCAACGAAGGCGGATTGCGAGAGATAATTTTTTCCACTGAATATGGGCTGCCCCTGGCTGGCGACCAGATAATCGGGCTTGTGTTCTTCGATGCGGGAGATAGCTACAACAGCCTTCCCCAATTTGATTTCTGGGATATGAAAATAGGTGCTGGTGTTGGTGTGAGAATCAGAAGTCCATTCGGTCTTATCGGATTCGACTATGCTCACAATTTTGACACCAGAAGATGGGAACCACACTTCCAGTTTGGAACAACATTTTAATATAAAGTTTCAAAAAAAACAAAGCCCCGTAATTTCGGGGCTTTGTTATTAGAAAAAAGATTGATGATTTGTCTCTACTTATCCGTAATGTAGAAATTTATGATAATTTCTCATTTGCTAATGTCCCTTTTGAAGAAGCAGAACACATCATCGAAATATTCCGTGGAAGAAGCAGAGATAAAAAACCATTGATCGTGGAAGCAAAAGGAAAAGAGAAATCTGCTACGAAAAAAACTTCAGTTCCGGTGGTCCACGCAAAAGCTATAATAGAAAATCGGGAAGCGGTAAACCATGAAGAAAGAGAAGATATTAAGTAATAAATTTCAATTAGTTTTTTATCAATTTAACTGAATTTATACTAAATCTATAAATGACAACAACTTTATATAACTTGTTATTTTCATTCTTTGGCCGGTAAAGCAAATTCAAAGTAATTAAGGGAGTTTCTTTCCCCATTTCAATCATATTTATAAATTCTTTTAAGGATTTATTGTTATTAGTACTTCTAGTTATTTCAAAAGTATTAGAATAATATCTTTTTCCCCCTGATGGTATTTCAATAATTGAAGTAAAACCATCTTCAGTTATTAATGCAGCCATATCACCAATATTGTTAACTTTATATCTGACTGTCATAATGATGTTTTCCCCATTTATTTCTGCTTTAATAAAGTTACCACTTTCTTTAAAGCGACTTGGTGTAACTAAAAGATGAGGGAACCCTTTTATACGTGATTTGCTTTGAATTTCGGGTAATCCAGCAAATGTTACCGATCCATCGTTGTTTATTCTGTGAAGAAGTGAAGGGTTAGATTCCATGAACCAACTTTGCTTGGTGGTTGCTGTTAGTTTTATCTCATTGTTTTTCGCTATATTAGGATTAAATGATTTAACAGTTCTAACAATTTTTTTGTAATTTTTATTATTCTTGAATTCAGAATTGTTATATATCTTTTTGTTGTGAGTAAAAAAGTACTCATTTAACGTAAAAAATTTCATATCGGATTTTCTATGATAATTGATGTTTACAACATATACAGCAATAAGATTAATTCCATTTACGCCAATAGTATTATGTTCAATTGTTGAGAATGGCTTGAGTTCTTCTGCCGAAACAGCGTGTTCAAAATTATTAAATCCACTTTTAAAAACATAATCAATCTTGTTTTCCGTAATATTATATAAATAAGTTACTATCTCTACAGAAATTGAAATTGCTGTGATTGGTCCAGAGTTATTTATAATGATTCTTGGGTTTTTAGTGTCTCGATAAGTACTCTCTCCATTTCCTTTTATGGGATATTCCATTAGGCACGAAATATTAATTTTAATGTTATTTTTTATCCTTTTCCAAATCTCATTTTGCCATTTCAATATTCCAACAATAACACCTAATAAGATACCAATATAAATTGTCCAGCAAAACATGGGTTTATTAGAATTATAAAAAACCCAGCATAATGCAAGTGAAGCTGATGAACAAAAACCAACAAAATATAGAATAGAATTAGGAATGAGTTTCATTTATTTCTCATTATATCAGGCCATGGAAAAAGGTAAACAATTTTCATTCCGTTTTTACAAGCAATAACTAGTATTTTATTAACCATCAAATTTTTCATACTCACTCATTAATGAATCTTCCAGTAACATACTAAATCTATGTTTCAACTCACAATTCAATTCAAACAACTTTTCCTGTCAAATTTATTCCGTCTCTCCTACATCCAGAAAGCTCAATACATCATTCACGAATAAAATATTATTGGCGATAATTGTGGTTCTTGAAGATGCTTCCAGTTTATCATCAATTTCTTTGGCTCGTTCCAAATGTTTTCCTGCTTCGGTTAGTAGATCTTTTTCAATACTCATGAATGATCTGGTCTCTTTTCGATATTCCATGATCTCACTTTTTAATTCTAATTTGTTCAATGCATCCATTACAGACATATATTCTGTTTTTTCTTTGAAATCATTGATAAGTGCATAGCCGGCGTTGTTATATTGCCAGGCTTCGATGTCGTAACGGTGTAGAGTATTTGCAAATCCAGCTGCTTCCAGAAGATGCTGTGCTTGTTTTGTATAATCATTATTCGCTTCAGCTTCTTTTACTGCCTCTTTAGCAAAACGATATGAACTCCATAAATTTGCTTCATCTTCAATAATTTCTTTTTCAGCAATTTTTTCTGTTTGTTCCGGTGACTGTTCTGTAGTTTTTTCTACGATCGGTTCAGGTTCTGTTACAACAATAGAATCAGCTTTATCTTCGCTTTCAAGTGATTTTAAAAGTTCCTGCTCGGTTCCTGATTCTTTTGAATTACATCCGATTATTAATAGTACAACAACGGTAAACATAAAATATTTTTTCATAGTGACCCCCTTTGAAATAATTTGATGATTTGAATTAATGAAATCTGTTTTTTTCTGTCAAATACTTTGGTACAAATTTATTATAATAAAAGGGTGATTTGTGAATCACCCTTTTACAGATTATTATCAAATAATTAAAGGTTGTAATTAGTTTTCCATGGTTCAGCCGGACAAATCGATAATCTGTCATTACAGTTTTTATCTCAATAGAGCATTTATTGGATATTACCGTTTTCAATTTATAACTCTAAACTTTCACCAATACTACTATCTTTATATTTTTATTAAATTATGATGATTAAATATAAATGTTTTAGTTCAGACTACTTGTCTGAACCAGCAGGAGTAATAATACTAAATTCATTAAAGTAGTCTTTACCATTATGAATTATTTCATATTTCCAATATTTCTTTAGATTGTTTATAATTTCTGTATTAGATAATCCTAAATTA
>JAUXIJ010000140.1 GCA_030621085.1 Candidatus Cloacimonadota bacterium
ATGCGGAAAGGAAATTATTTGATTCCACCCTAGATATTCTGATACAGTCACGCACCAGATTCTTTAGCAAGTATTAGATGATATGCTGTTATCAAAAAAAAATGTTTCATTGTAGTTAAAATGGGAGAAAGGACGTTTAGTGAAGAAGTCCCAAAGAATTAAGCTCTTCGAACAGTTTCTCAACTGCTTTTGATACATCCTCTTTACTTCTCGCACCAGCACAGACTATTTTACCTGAGGAGAAGAGCAGCAGAGCTACTTTAGGGTCTTTTATCCGATAAACAAGTCCTGGGAATTGTTCTGGTTCATATTCAATATTTTCAAGACCTAAACCTGTAGCTGTCTCAGTGAGATTGAGTTCCCCTCCGAGATTTGCTACAGCTACTATATTCTGAACGACTATCCCCAGATCCTTATGTATGTCCATACCTAGTTCTCTTAGCTTCTCTGCTATTATATCAATAGTCTTACGTACATCTTCGATGTTCTTTGCTCCTGTGCAGTTGGCCTTGCCGCTTGTAAAGAGAAGCGTAGCTGTCTTCGGATTTTTTAACCTGTAAATCAAACCAGGGAATTGTTCAGGTTCATATTCAGCTTCTTCCAGTGATTGTGATATAACATCTAAGTCTAATTTCTCTGCAAACACAGTAGATGCTACAATATTTTCTACCTTTACTTCTATCATATGGATATCACTTCCCAATGAACATTGATTGAGCTTTATTGAGTAACCTGAACAAACATGTGCTTTATAATGACTATCTATGAAAAACACCATATTTCTAAAATTTTTACTTAAACACCCATCTAAGGAAAAAATGGAGTTTATAAAAGGATAAGCTAGTTAGGACAGATACTCAAAAAGACAGACATGTCTATGAGGCGGAAATAATGACTGATAAATCGAAACGATTAGACTGGAAGCATTGGAAAAACAAACTGCGATGAAAAAAGGCAAAATGGAACTAATCTGCCTTTTTATCAATTCAACAGGTATTCGATAGTTACTTGCAGGTAGGCTTCTTTTTATCCTCAAAGATGAAATGTTAAAATGATGAAATAATTGGGAAATAATTAGAATTAATGGGCGTGATTTTCAACATAAAATATAAATGCACCTGCAGGATTCGGATTGCCAGTTGAGTAGTGAGAAACCGTGGAAGTGGTTTGTAATATCGAGATCATAAAAGATGGTGCATATTTTGTTGTAAAAGTTCATTTAGCTGATGGTTCAGTTAGAGAATATCGCCATCATGTTTTTGAAGATGTACTTACCGAAATGGTCATTGATCTACAAGAGGAACTAAGTGAATAATATTTCACACGTATCATTACTCGGATGTTATTATAGGAACAGCCCCCTGATTGTATCAATTTATTTATCGTCTTTTAAAAAAACGATTGGGAATTATTAAATAACAGAATGTGTATCTGGCATATGGAGTGATAGTATGGCATATAAACATGAAGGATGGACCTTGTACACAAGAGACGTGGAACTTAAAGGTGGAAGAAATCAGACGATATATTACTTTAGTAAGAGAACGCCAAAAAGCGGCTCACCCTGTGACAAACCTGATAACATGGTAGTCGGTGTTAACAAGAGAACAGGGCTTCCATATCTTAAAAAGAAGTAAGGAGAGTATAACTCTCTTCTTTTCTTTTTATAATATGTTATGGCAGGGCGCTTCTTTCAAAACTAATATTGTAGAAACCGGGAAGAGGCGATTTCTGTTTGGCTAAGCTGAAAAAATTAAGTTCTTCGGGTGGATTAGTTTTAATGGTTTTTTCAGTTTTACTTCTATTTTGATTTCAATAGTTCAGTTTGAATACTAAAAAACATGACAATAACCGCATTTTAATTCCATTTCTTATCTTCTATGAGTCGTATAATTCTCTTTGAAAGATTAAACCTGCTTACCTTTGGAAATCCGGGGAACGCATTTAGTTCAATCACATACACTTTAAAGTCGGTACTGATCATCACATCTACTCCTGCAAAATTGACATCCATTGCCTTCATCGTTCTGATTCCACTCGTAACCGCTTTGTTGATAATGTTTTTTGGAAATTTTTTGAGAAACCGAGTCGATCTTCCCTGTCCACCTTGAGATATATTTGCTGTGATCGCGCCTTTCTCGTTTGTTCTAGGAAGGATGTATAATACTTCATCATAAAAGACATAAAGCCTCAAATCAAATATTATATCATCCAGTTTGTAGGTATCTATTGCCTCTTCGATGACAATATCTTTTGTTAAAATCTCTTTCAGGAACTTAACGTTATCTGTTATATCTATAAATGTCCAACCTTGATCAGAACGTGGATTGACTATCCTACCACCCTCAAATCTGAAATTCGTCTTCCAGTTCCCCTTCTCCATGTACGTTATACCCTTGCCCATAGAGCCGTATCGAACCTTTAAAAACAGTTTTTTGTTTTCCTGGTCGACCAACTTTAAAATATCCCTATACCTCCGTGTGTAGTAGGGTAGCGGCATATTGATTTTGTTTTCAGATAAGATA
>JAUXIJ010000152.1 GCA_030621085.1 Candidatus Cloacimonadota bacterium
TGTACAAATATCTCGTTCACTAAGCTCTTTTTTGTTGATTTCCATCAAATATCATCTTCAAGTGGTGATGTTTGTTGGCAAATAAACAACTTCATTAAATATATAACATGCAGTTTTTAAATCAATTCGGTCATTTTTTGCGGAGAGTGAGCGAATGTCGAAAAGGTTAAAAAAGGTTTAATGAATGGTGGTTATTTACTTATAACAAATTGGTGAATTTACAGCACAATAGGAATTATGTTATTGGTCGTGAGTTGAGAAGATGAAATTATCAAAACAAGATGCCGCTCTTTATTACAAACTTAATTGGGCACTTCTATATTATGTGAATCAGGAATTTCCTGTAATAAAAGGAGTGACTAAACCGGATTTTAAAGACAGGGACAGAAACCAAATACAATTACTTCATAAGATTTTATTTTCCAATATAGAACTAATCGATTCATTTACTGATGAAAACCCATTTAATTTTAACGAGGATGAACTAAATATAATAATAAATTGGAAAACATTCGTAAAAGGTAAGTTCTGTGTGATTAACCACCCAAAAGATCATATAATCTTCTTGCAACCATTCAACAGTCCAAAAGCTTATGCCGTTCTGGGTTTATATGAAGATATGAGTGATTTTTCATCCAATTTGCCAGTGTATGTTGATACTGTACTCCTGCCATTCAAAGAAAAAATAATCTATTCAGGAATGATTAAGTCAAATTTTATTCGTATTGAAGGACACGAAAATGAGATCCTAATGGACATTTATCAAAAAGCAAAGAATCGTTTTGGCATAATACAATCGCTAGATGAAATTATTATAGAAGATGAAGATCTTGACGAAGATTTCGGCGATCTGATTGCAAACGAAACGAACATTGGATGGTACATGGTAGAACCTGAACTATCTAAAATGCCCACTGAAATACTAATAGATCTACTAAAAGTACTGGGACTTTATGTCAACAAAAAAATTGCCATGGAAATTGCGAAGAGAGATGATGCAGTTTTCTGGCTTCGGAAAGTAATACAGGATGGACGATGCTGGGATAGGGAGGACTATGGAGGAGGATGGGTTCCAATACATGCTGTCCACATACTCCCCCTCATAAACACCAAAGAAGCTTTGGAACTTTTACTGGACACAATTCGATACCGCAGTGATGATCTTGATTCATGGCTGACAGAAAATGTAGCAAGTAACCTTATTGCTTTCGGGGAAGATGCCATAGAAGATCTTAAGCGCTTTTCATTCGATGAGACACTGGATTCTTTTACAAGAAGTACTGTCACGACTGCACTTGCATTTTTAACCACCAAGTACCCTTCACACGAAGATGATATTAAAGAATATTTACTCAAATTATTAAACACCACAGGCGACCCCACATTTGCAAGTCTTGTAGCAGGCGATCTTGCGTCGTTCCATGATCCATCTGTGATGCCGGATATACGAAGAGCCTTTGAAGAAGACAGGATGGATGAGATAATCGATAGCGAAGAAGATATTGAATTGACAATTGCAGGAGAATATGACAGCGTTCTGTTCAATGCATGTAAAAAATATCCTTTGGACCACTTTTCCAGAAAGAATATTGAATATTTGCATTCAATTAATGACTCAAAGTCCATGTATGATGATATATTCCTTGACGATGATCCTTTCGAGTTTGAATACAATGAAAAACCCAAAAAGATAAAGATCGGAAGAAATGAACCATGCCCTTGTGGGTCAGGCAAAAAATACAAAAAATGCTGCATGAGTAAGGAAGCATGAAATATCAAAACTCTTTGAAAATGGGGTTTTGCTCACACTCTGACCTACACGCCTTGCGGGAGTAGCAAGCACTCAACTCCGTAGGAGGTGAGTGTACTCTGCGGTGAAATTTTATTCCATCATCACTGAAATAACTGGATTTTAGAACTGTGCCTGTTTACATAAAGATAATATATATCCATCCCAATAACATGTCGTAGTCATCTAAGTATAATTATGATGGCTACTTTAAGTTTTATAAAACAAATATACAGTTATTGAATATTCTTAATGGTATAACAGAGGTTATAAGAGGTAATACTTATGGAAGGTTATCAAACATTTTTGATATTGCTTGC
>JAUXIJ010000142.1 GCA_030621085.1 Candidatus Cloacimonadota bacterium
CTGTTTGTAACACACAGCATGGATGAAGCCGTGTTCCTTGCAGATAGAATTGTTGTGATGAGTGCGCGCCCCGGAAAGATCAAGGATATAATCGATGTTGACCTTCCACGCCCACGTGACCGCACAGCCCCCGGGTCAAATGAGTTGCGAAATCATGTGTTGAGATTGCTGGCTGAGGAAAGAGAAAAATAGAACAAAAAATAGACGTATCCTCTCCAAAATGATTGGTAATTCCGAAAATCAACAAATGCATTTCCACTAATCTGCCAATATATTACCGCATTCTCTAAGTTCTGGAATCTATAACTTATCAACCCAAGTTTGACAATTGTCACTCTTTCTTGAAAATAATGTCTTCTATTTTGCTCTGAAATCCCCAAAATTTGTCAGGAAAATCCAATTTACAGTTGAAAATTATAAACCAAAATCCCACATAATTCCCTGTTATCCTCTCAATTTCTAGCATATCACAATCTTTGGTGTTTTCACCAAAGATTGGGGGTGGGGATTTTTAAACCGCCGAAAATTGAGAATTTTTGACCGCCGTTGACAAGTGTCAAACTTGGTTATCAATTCCCAAACCATTGTCTTGACAACCAAATCCAGAAGACTTTTTTGTCTCAATCAATTTTGCGAGAGAAGGCATTTTAAAACTTTTACTTACCCTATCACTGATATAGTCAAAAACACTCACCTCTAACTTCTTTGCAGTCTGAACAATAGTTGAAAAAGTATCACTGGCTTTTGTACCTTCTTCTGTCATCGTATGCAGACTCACATCTCGTTTTCTAACCTGTGCCCTCGCTCCTAATTCAGCAGCATTATTATGCAAAGGAATTTCAGGATATTTCAATGTAAGCAGGAGTTCAACCTTATTCTCTCTGGTTTTTTCAATTCGCTTATTCAATGCCTGATAATTTGTTTTAGTAGAAACCAATACATCAAACTCAGCCGATAGTTTTTCAGCATTTTCTTGAGTGTGATTTTCTTTGAATTGTAAGAGCTTTCGGTAATAATTCCAATAAAGGACTTTAAAATCTTCAAGTTCTTTTTTGTGCATTGGAACTACAGGTCCTAACTTTTTGTAGTTTCTTGCATCATGAATCCAGCACAGAGCTTGTTCCTCTGTAAGCTTCTTGAATTGGGGAGCACCATCGCTTAAAAGTGCTTTTACCACAGGAAAGTCTGTTCGATTATGATATGCTGCTATGGCTCCAGCTTCCATAATTCTGGTTCGCTGATTTTTACCTTTATTGGGATCAGGTAAAATCTCAGCCATAAGTTTCCTCATCTGCTTTTCATCTAATACTTTGTCGAGAGCATTATCCCGCAATTTACGAATTATTTTATTCGACAGCCTGAAAGATTCCAGCAAGGCAAAAGCTTCTTCATCAAAAAAATAGATTCTTGTTTTGCCACCTTGCAGTATATCCAGAATACTTAGACGGTCTTTCGTTGGTATGGTAAAATATGCAGTATAAAATGGATTGCAGATAATTTCAACATATCGATTCTGCCCATTTACTTTAGCACCAGTGTCATCTATCTGTTGATACACTGTGGATTCCAATCCAGCCCTGAAAATATCAGATTTTTCCTGGTGGAAAACATCTATTTTCTTTGTGAGAATACGGGATATTGTAGCTGGAGAAATGTATATTCCAATATTCTTAAGAAATTCGTGGATCTTTGGCTCTGAAACATTGGAAGCATGTTTGAGAGTGATTATCAGGGACTTCACTCCAGGACCAAATTCTCCTTCAATTTCAGGTGGTAATTTTCCAGTATATGTTCGGTTTTGGGAGGGAGAATGGAAAATTTCTTTTTTATATGCAGTGTTTTTAGTTGTTATGGTAATATCCTGAACAACTACTGTCTTGTAACCTTTGAATACTGCATCTTCTGGTAAGATACTTCGATCGACTTTACACACATCTGTAATGTCGATTTTTATCTTACTCAACTTTTCCTTCGACTTCTTTTCACCAGGTGGAATCAGGGATTTTCTCTCATTTTCTGATGAAATATCGAGAGATTTCTTTTTCGGGATAGAAAATTTAGGCTTACCCTGTTCTCCTTTTAACTGGTTAAGTTCATCTCGAATTTTTTGCAGTTCTGCTTTTAATGCTTGATTTTCTTCATTTAATATTTCTATTATTTGAAGAAGGAGACGAAATGCTTCTGCTTCGGTTTCGTCTGAAATCTCATCTGGTTGGATTTTTAATGATTCTAAAATTTGTGATATTTCAGATTTATTCATATAAATACCATAATAATTATTATCATATATCTATATTTCTATTTACATAATGGCTATTGCTTTGTTTTTATTCGAAAAAAGGATATATTGTCACAGATTCCGTAAAAATAGATTTTCCTATTTACCATTTAATTTGAAGAGGATACGATTTTAGTGACTTTTTAATTTATTCCAGATAAATAGATCATTATAAAAAAAGAAAAGATTAACCGCAGAGGACGC
>JAUXIJ010000154.1 GCA_030621085.1 Candidatus Cloacimonadota bacterium
AAACATAACAGAACTACTTGCAACAGAATAATATATGCTGTTGCTGTCCTATTGTTATCGCATTTATTGTTTGACAATTTATCGGATATTGCCTTATTTATTAAGTTAATATGAGAACTTTGTATCCTCATTATTATTTTGCGAATTCATTAAAAAACTGCTTTGAAATTCGATTCCTCGCGCATCAATTCGGAGAATTACTGTGTTAAAAATCTTGTTAATCGATGATGAAAAAGGCACCAGGAAATTATTAAGTATATCTCTCAGGAACGAGGGATATGATGTTATAACGGCTGATAACGGAAAGAGCGGTCTTGAACTGTTCAGGCAGGAGTCGCCTTCTATTATTTTAACAGATATTCAAATGCCGGGGATGGACGGAATTGATGTATTAAGAAGGATAAAACAGATAAATCCGGATACAGAGGTTATTGTAATAACAGGGTTCGGAGATATGGAAAAGGCTGTCAAATCAATACAGTTTGAAGCTTCTGATTTTATAACAAAACCTATTAAAAAAGATGCCCTTTCCGGAGCCCTTCGACGCGCTGAAGCTAAATTGAAGGTCAAACAAGCGCTTAAGCATTATACGTTCAATCTTGAAAAGGCTATAAAGGAAAAAACCGAAGCGCTTGAAAAGTCGCACAAGGAAATGAAGGCTATTTGCGATATTACATATAGCCTTGATGGAAAGAAATATTTGGCAGAAGCCTTTGATCTTATCATCGAGCGAATCAAAGATATATTTTTGTTTGAAGAGGCAGTTCCACTTATCTTTAACCAGGCAAAAGACGAATTCATTAAAATCAATGGTTACAGATGTCCGCAGGTAGAGGATAAAAAGGAGCTTATATCTGCAATTAATTCAATGCATTGCCTAATGGATATTGCTGAGCTGAGCGCTATGGGCTATGGCTGGTTGAAAAGCTTTGAAAACTATAAGTCTTTATCAGTTGTTCCGATAAGTAAAAATAATGATATTGCCGGCGCAGTGATCCTGCTTGCATCTGACGCTAATGTTTTTTCAAAAGATGATTTAGGTTTCTTTTATCTTATGCTTTCACAGGTTGCCTGTAATATTAGAAGAATAGCATTGAATGAGGAGAGGCTTAAGGGATTAGATGATAAGGTCAAAATGTTTTCAGGCTTTGGAGGCATCATCGGAAAAGATCATAAGATGCGCCAGGTTTATAATTTGATTCTGGATATAGCTCCTACAAATGCAACAGTATTGATTCAGGGAGAAAGCGGATCCGGAAAAGAACTTATTGCAAGGGCAGTTCATTTGCACAGCCATAGAAAAGACAAATGTTTTGTTGTTGTGAATTGCGCTGCATATCCTCACACATTAATCGAAAGCGAGCTGTTTGGTCATGAAAAAGGCGCTTTTACCGGCGCTGTACATAAAAGGATCGGACGATTTGAATTGGCAGACAAGGGAACCCTTTTTCTGGATGAGATCGGGGAAATCCCATTGATGTCGCAGGTTAAGCTTCTTAGATTTCTCCAGTTTCAAAAGTTTGAGAGATTGGGGGGGGCGGAAACCATTGGAGTGGATGTCAGGATAATAGCGGCCACTAATAAAGATTTACAAAAAGAGGTGGAAAAGGGGAACTTTCGGGAAGATTTATATTACCGTTTGAATGTTATTCCGATAAATATTCCTCCGCTACGGGTGAGACGCAGCGATATATCTCTTCTAATTGAATATTTTATTGAAAAACTGAACTCGCAAGGGAATAAAAAGGTAAAAGGAATTTCTTTTGAGGCTATGAAATTATTGGTGAATTACAGATGGCCGGGCAATGTTAGAGAGCTGGAAAATATTATCGAACACTCTTTTATTCTTGCCAAGGATGAATATATTACCGAACAAAATTTCCCCCATAATATACGTTTTAATGTTGACAGCATTGATAAAGAAAAAAAGATAAGCTCCTTTCAGGAAAATGAAAGAAGATTTCTAACTAAAGTGCTGGAAGAATATCAATGGAACAAATCGCAGGCCGCAAAAAAGCTAAACATCAGCCGAAGCACGTTGTACG
>JAUXIJ010000033.1 GCA_030621085.1 Candidatus Cloacimonadota bacterium
TAATCTCTCCGGCGAGGTCAACCTGCTTTTAATTCATACTCATCATGTGGTCAGGACTGAGACATAAACCATAGTATCTGCTCTGCGTTCATAGCCATCTTTTAATTCATACTCATCATGTGGTCAGGATTGAGACACAACCTTGTATTGTACGTTGCCGACTTTTCCAGACTTTTAATTCATACTCATCATGTGGTCAGGATTGAGACATGATTTTCTTAATCTCTCCGGCGAGGTCAACCTGCTTTTAATTCATACTCATCATGTGGTCAGGATTGAGACAAGGTAATGAATGCCCAGCTCACCCAGGGCAAAAGACTTTTAATTCATACTCATCATGTGGTCAGGATTTAGCTGAATTGCGTTCACAAGTGCAACTTGTGAACGAGTGAGGTTTACATAAACTCTTTATAAAACTCCGACTCTTCCAGTACGGGTATCTTTTTTATCCATTCTTTTCTCAGGCGTAATTCCTTGAAGAATTTGGTAACTCCAATATCGTAATCGGGCAGGTCATCGGTAGCACGGCGGTTTTCATAAAAGAGGTTATTTTCTATCAGAAAGTTTTCCGGAATGGAATGCTCAGCAAGCGCACATTGAAAACCATAATAATCGGGAGAGTCGTATGTAGAATCCTGGGCAGTTTGCACAATAATATTACCGCTGAAATATCCTGGATTTTCTTCCGTATTGGAAGTAATGGAAGCACCCATCGCTCCGGTGTTGTAGATAATGTTGTTGGAAATTTCAGCGAAAGGTTCACCCTTATCGGCATCCCACAAAGCTATGCCCCAGGTACTAAGGTCTTCCAATATATTGCTGCGAGCGGTTACCCGGGCATCCACAAATATTCCAATACCTTTCCAGTAACAGCGAATCAGGTTATTTGCAATGCGTGCTTTTGCATTCCAGGTTACCCCGATGGCAACACCTCTTCCACCACCGGGAATATTACCGCGTGCCTTATCGATGCCATCGATTATATTTTCTTCGATCACAGCTTCGGAATCACGGTACAGAGCGATGCCATCCCATGAATTACCCGAGATTTCATTGTTAATAATGGTGAGAACAGATTTTTCCCTTCCACAAATTCCCATGATACCGGAAATGTTTTTAGCTATCATCAATGAATCACCCAGATTTCTGGTAATGATATTATTCCTGATAGTTACACTGCTGTTTGAAACAACAATTGCAGCATCGCTGGCAAAGGCAGCAGAATCACGAATGCCACCGGTAATGGTTAAGTTTTCCAGTATGCATTTTTCGCAATCTTTGAAATACAAACCATAACCAGCATTAGTGTAAATAACAGCTGATTTATCTTGCGGACCGGATATTGTTATATTCTTACCTGAGATTTTTAATCCGTAAGTTGCAGAAACAAGTGTATCGGGATTCTGGCAGTTTCCGCAGGTGGAATCTATAAAAGATACTGCCGATAAATTATATTTACCTGGTGCCAGGCGGATATCCAAATCCTTTTGCGGTTTGCGGAATATCTTTTCCAGATGGTATGATCTTTTCACATAGATAACTTTCACCGGTTTATTCAAAAAGAAATTTAAGATCAGGATAAGAAAAAATAGAATTATTGTTATGTGATGTTTTTTCATAATTCATACATCTCCGTTCTTCTGTCTGCCAATACATCATTATATACAGTAGCTTTTTTATCATTTGCTTCTTCCGGATCTATTTCAGCAATATAAACAGATTCTTCAACCTCATTTAATCTTTTGATCATTTCTCCTTTTGGATTTATGATCTGACTCATTCCCGTAAATGTTAATTCTTTATCAGCGTTTATCTCAGTTCCTGTGCGGTTTGCAGTTATAGAAAAGACCCGGTTTTCTATGGAGCGGGTTATCATTGCCTGCTGGCACCAGGGTAAAACCAGGTTGGAAGGATGAGCGATTATTTGTGCTCCTTTCAGAGCTAATGTTCTGGCACATTCAGGAAATATCCAATCGAAACAGATCATCAATCCAACCCGTATTCCACCTTTTGCCTTGAATATTTTAAAACCTGTATCACCCGGCTCGAACCATTTTTTCTCTTCAAAGAAAAGCTGTATCTTCCGATAGATAAATATGTTACCATTAGGATTTACCAGCATAGCAGAATTGAAGAACTTTTCATCTGCTTTTTCAGCAAATCCTACAATGTAACTGGTGTTTTTTTCTTTTGCTAATTTTTTAAAAAGTTTTGCTGTATGACCATCCTCAGGGGATTCAGACATTTTTTTTAGTTCTTCCTTATTCTTAAAGAGATAACCGGATGCTACAAGTTCGGGAAGTACTATCAGGTCGGCATTAACTGGTTCTAAAAGTTTCTTCATTCTGGTTAGATTGTAATCTATATCAAACAACTTTGGTTCAAATTGGCATACTCCAACTTTATACTTCATTCATACCTCCACTCGATCGGGATTAATAATCTTTTTTGAATTTTATTTGTCAAAATAATTATTATAATATATTTACATAATAGATTACGCTTGACAGAAAGATAGTGAATTTTTTTTTGAATTTAGTTTAAAAAAGGAAAAGGCGCATAGAATCACGCTGACGATAGAGTCAGCTTTTTTTGATTTGTATTCGGAACCACTGTTTTTCAGTGGTTCAATAGTATAATGTGTGTTTTGATGTAAGGAAAGGTTATGATTGGAAGGATCGAACAGATAGCAAAAGAGATCTGTACTCAGCAAAATGTTGCTCTCTATGATGTGGAGATGAAACGAGCAGCAAAAGGCTTGATCGTAGTGATTTACATCACTAAAGTAAGTGGAATAACTATCGATGATTGTAAGATCGTAAGCTATAAAATTTCCAATATCCTGGAAGAAGAAGACTTTATTGATGAGCGTTATTTTCTGGAAGTTTCCTCACCAGGATTGGAAAGAGATCTGAAGCTGAAGAAACATTATGTGAGTGCAATTGGAGAAAAAGTTAAGATTACTTTCAGTTATAATGAAAAAAGTAAAACAGAAATCGGAACTTTATCGGAGGTTCTTTCTGATTCCATTAAGATAGAGTTTGACGGGCAGACCTGTGAAATAGGGTTTTCCCAGATAAAAAAAGCAAAAACCTATTTTGATTATAAGAAATAGATTGGAAAGGAGTGGTGATGAGTTTAAACTTAATAGGCTCTCTGTCTGAATTAGCAAGCTTAAAACAACTTGATAAAGAAAAGCTGGCAGAGATCATTAAAGAAGGTTTATATCAGGCTATTTCTAAGAAGCTGTTAATTGAAAATGATTTAGAAATAATAACTGATTTTGATTCCAACCAGGTAGCTGCCAAGTTCAATAAGATCGTGGTGGAACGCGATATGTCACTGGGTGAGATATCTCTGGATGAAGCCAGAATGTACGATGAAAATCTCGAATTGGGTGATACGTTTCCTGCTGTTATTCCTATTTCCGATTTTGAACCTAAAGTTATAAAAAATGCCCGTAAAGCTATCTTGGAAAGAATTAAAGCGCTGGAAGAAGACCGCATTATGTACGACTATGAGAACCAGAAACATCAGATTGTATCGGGCAAGGTCAGTAAAGATGATTATAACGGATACCTGATAGACATCGGCTATGCAGATGCTCTTCTCTCAAAAGATGAACAGATCGAGGATGAATATTACAAAGTAGGTGATATGGTCCGTGCCTACGTCATAAACATCCGTAAACGCAAGAATGATGTTATAGTCCTTTTATCCAGAACCAGACCGGAATTTGTAAAAAAATTATTTGAGGCAGAAATACCGGAGATCAATGCAGAAGAAGTAGAAATCAAGAAGATCGTTCGTGAACCCGGCATGAGAACAAAAGTAGCTGTTCATTCGCTGGATAACCAGATAGATGCCACTGCTGCTTGTCTTGGTCCGCACGGTGTTCGTATCGAATCCATTCGAAAAGAATTGAATGACGAACTGATCGATATCGTTCTGTGGGATGAATCTCCAGAGCAGTTGATAGCTAACGCCATTGGACCTGATCTCGTCGAGAAAGTTTATTTAGCTGAAAGAGGTAAATTTGCCCGCATCATCGTAAATGAAGCCAATAAAAACCTGGCAATCGGGAAAAAGGGTAAGAATGTAAAACTGGCGGCAAAATTAACAGATTTCAAACTCGATATATTCACGGAAGAAGAATTTGAAGATAAGATCTCTGAAGAAAGAAGGATCACCAGTCATGTAAGTGATCTTGATGGTGTAACCTCTAAAGTGGCAGATGTCCTGAAAAAGCATGGTTATACATCTGTTCAGGATATATATGAAGCCAGCACTGAAGAATTATGCAACCTGGAAGGTCTGGGCAAAAAAACTGCTACTAAGATCAAGGAATCATCAAAGTATTTCTAATGCCGAACAGATCATCCAAAGCAGGGCATATACCCGAACGTACCTGTGTGATTTGCAAAAATAAAACAAGGCAGGATGAGTTAATGCGGTTTGCTATTATTGATAGAGAAATTGTATTCGATATAAGAAAAAAATTGGCATGCCGTGGTTATTATGTTTGTAATAATAATGAATGTTTATTAAAACTGGAGAAGTGGTTGAGTAAATATTTAAAGAAAACAAAAATGGATTAAAGATGGAAGAGAAGATCTTAAATTTATTGCATTTAGCCAGGAAAGCAGGTAAACTGCAGTTTGGCTTTGATGCTTGTGAGCGCTCTTGCTTCAGCTCTCATGCAAAACTTGTGATCTATGCTTCCGACCTTTCCCGCAATACCCGGAAAAATCTGATTGAAATGATTCAAGCAAATAATGTGAAGGGTATAGAGTTAAGTACTAAAAGGAATTTCGGGGATACATTTAAAATACGAGAAACTGGAATTATAACTGTAAATGATTCGAATTTTGCAAAGGGAGTATTGAGCTTAATCGTTTAGCCCGGAGGAATTATGTCTATCAGAGTACATGAACTGGCAAAAGAATTCAAAATATCGACTGCGGCTTTAAAAAAGCACCTTGGTGACTTAGGTGTTACAGTAAAGAGCCACATGAGTCCAGTGGATGATGAAATAGTAAAAAAATTGCGTTCCAGATTCAACGAAGAAATGAGCGCTGTTAAACAGCTTCAACAAGATAGAAGGGTTATTCACAAAAAAATCATTCTGGCTGACAAAAAGAAAGATGATGCTAAAAAAGACAGATTTATAAAAGCTGGACAATCCAAGAGAGAAGAAATTCCCGTTTTTGTAGAGAAAAGCATAAAGAAATCTGAAATAAGAGCGACTAAATCTTCATCTAAACCCGGGAAAAAAGGTGCTGCAGGTGCGGTTTACAAAACTCCTCCCGTGCAACCGGATATTATTCCCGAAAAGAAATTCAGAGACGATAAAAAAACTACAGGGAAAAAATACGAAGAAAAAAATAAGCATTTAGAAGCTAAACTTAAAAGCCTTAAGAAGGGTGGCAGGAAAAAGAAATTCATTCCTACTGAAATAGAACAGGCTGAAATCACTAAAAATATTCGTAAAACTCTATCGTTATCTTCTAAGAAAAAGAAATATAAAAAGGAAGAAAAAGACACAAAACCTGGTGATATTAAAATAGTCATAAGTGAATTTACTTCTGTAAGTGAATTGGCAAAACTAACGAATGTCTCTGCCACAGATATCATTTCCAAATTCTTTATGATGGGGCAAATGGTTACCATAAATCAGCGTTTGGACAAAGAGTCGCTGGAGATGATCTGCCATGAATTTGAATTTGACGTAGAGTTCCAGGAAGAATATGGTGCTGAGATATTAGAGGAACAAACCGAAGAAAAACTGGATGTAGAAAAAGTACATAGACCACCGATTGTAACTGTAATGGGACATGTGGATCATGGTAAAACAGCTATTCTGGATAGGATACGATCTACAAATGTTGTAGCAGGGGAAGCTGGTGGAATTACACAGCATATTGGTGCTTACCAGGTGGAATATGACAACAGGAAAATAACGTTCTTAGATACTCCCGGGCACGAGGCTTTTGCTGCCATGAGGGCACGGGGAGCTAATGTAACGGATATTGCCGTAATCGTTGTGGCTGCCAATGAAAGTGTAAAAAAGCAGACCATCGAAGCAATCGATCATGCCAAAGCTGCCGGAGTTACTATTATCATTGCAATAAATAAGATCGACTTGAAAGATGCCAATGTCGATAAATCAATTTCAGACATGATGAAACAGAATGTTATATTGGAAGGCTACGGGGGTGATGTCCTCTGGACACAGTGTTCCGCTAAAACCGGAGAAGGTATTAATGAATTATTGGATGCCATTCTTCTATCAGCAGAAATGAAGGAACTCAAAGCTCCTGAAAAAGTACATGGAAAAGGTATTGTCATCGAATCAATGAAAGATCAGCGCATGGGTACTATCGTTACCGCCCTGTTACAGGAAGGGATTCTTAAAAAAGGTGATAGCATCGTATGTGGAGCTACTTATGGAAAGGTGCGTAAGATGGAAGATGAACGTGGTAACGAAATTATGGAAATTCAACCCTCCGATGTAGCTGTGATCTTTGGATTGGACAGCGTTCCCAAAGCAGGTGATATACTGAACCAGGTAGAAAATGAAAAAACTGCACGTCAGATCAGTTCCGAGAGAATGAATATCCGTCGTGAACGTGAAAAATATCAAGCTAAAACTAACCTTGATAATCTGTTTCAGAAGATCAAGGAACATCAGATGTCTGAGATCAAATTAATCGTTAAAGCCGATACGGACGGTTCAGTGGAAGCATTATGCGATTCCTTCCAGAAACTCAGTACAGATGAAGTGATCGTTAATATTATCCATAAAGCTGTGGGTGGTATCAACGAAGCGGATATTAATCTTGCTGCTGCATCCGATGCAATTATAATAGGTTTTCATGTTCGTGCGAACAGTATAGCCAAAAAACTGGCGGAAGACGAGAAAGTAGAAATTAAACTCTACCAGGTGATCTACGAAGCGATCGAAGATATTGAATTAGCTATGCAGGGTCTTCTTGCTCCTGAACTGAAAGAAGTATTTTTGGGAAGTGCTGTAGTAAAACAAGTTTTTAAGATCAAGAATGTAGGCACTATCGCCGGTGTGGCAGTTGAGAAGGGCACAATTAAAAACATCGGGAGAGTGCGTCTTTACAGGAATGATATCATGATCCATGAAGGTGAACTTTCTTCTTTGAAACACTATGCAGATGAAGTGGATGAAGTGAAGGCTGGTTCTGAATGCGGTATTGGTATCGCAGGATACAATGACATAAAAGAAAATGATATTATCGAAAATTACATAATTGAAGAAGTTACCAAAAAACTGAATAAATAAACTGGATTTATAATGGCTCGAATACGTATTCAACGGCTGGAAAGTGAACTATTGAAATTGATCAGCACTGTGGTTAGTTTTAAACTTCGTGATAAGAACCTGGCAATGGTCACAGTTACTCATATTCGGCTTTCCAATGATCTTTCGCATTGCAGAATTTACTATTCCCACCTCGATAATAACAATAAAAATGCAGTTGCAACAGCTTTTAAAAAAAGTGCTGGGTTTATCAAACGTGAAATAGCAGCAGCAAAATTTATGCGAATAATTCCTGAACTCTCTTTTGAATATGATACTACCGGAGAAGAAGCACGTCACCTGGATGATCTGTTTGCCAGAATTCATAATGAGAATAAAGATGAGAATTAAAGAATTAGCAATTATGAAGCAGCATTTAAATGCAGCTATAAATGAATATGATTCAATCGGGATAATTACACATAAAACACCTGATGGAGATGGTTTGGGTGCATCTCTGGCAATGCAGGAATTACTTGCCCGCCGGAATAAGAAAGCCGATGTTGTTTTGGAAGAACCAATTCCCGTAGTTTATGATTTTCTGGATGGTGAGAGAAGAACTGTCATATTCTCCGAAAACCTGCGTTACGATCTTTTAATCATACTCGATTGCCACGAAAAAGAGAGGGTTGGCAGATGTGAACCTCTTGTTCCTTTCTCTCAAAAGGTTTTTGCTCTCGATCATCATATCCAGGGCGAAATGATCCCCGATTCGGAAACTTACTTAGACACTAACACCGTAAGTGTAGGTGCAATTCTTTTTAAAATGTTCGAAGATGAGCTCGATGCTCTTCCGCCGGAATCTGCTCAGTATATTGCCAGAGCAATCTACACTACTATTCTTAACGATACGGATAATTTTCTTAATGCCAATGTAGATGCCCAATCTTTTGCCATTTGTTCGAAACTGATGAAATACAATATCCAACCGGGAAGAATAACAGAATTATTCCTGCTGAGTAAACCTGCCAATGAGATGCGGTTTATAGGCGAAGTGCTCTCTACTATTCAAACATTCGATGACGATAACATCCTTTTTATTGATTCCACTTATGAAATGCTTCGAAGAAATAACCTGGAGCAAGAGGTCAATAATAAACTTACTCGCTGGGTTAAAGGTACAAAGAATGTAAAAGTAACTGTATGTTTCCAGGAAGTAAATAGGAATAGATATCGCCTTAGTTTACGTTCAAATTATATCAATGTGAATAAAATAGCAACAAAATATGGCGGTGGTGGTCACAAGAAAGCTTCCGGTTGTGAGATTAAAGGAAACCTCGATACAGTTAAACAGACAATTCTCGAGGATATCAGGGAACAGTTATAAATGTCGGATTATGGCATAATCCTGATTGATAAACCTGTTGGGATAACCTCTTTTGAAGTTGTAAAGAAAATCAGGAAGATCACAGGAATAAGAAAAATCGGACATACCGGTACTCTCGATCCATTTGCCAGCGGACTCTTGCCTGTGTGCATCGGTAAAGCCACACGAATTTCTTCCAAACTTAGCGGTAGAGAAAAGGAATATGTTGTTACTATTCAATTTGGTATCAGAACAAATACCGGTGATAATACAGTTTCTATCATTGAAACGAAAGATATTCCAGAGCTTACGTTAGCAAATATCGAAGAGATAATTCCGCAAATACTTGCCATTAAAGAACAGGTCCCTCATAAATTCTCAGCTGTCAAAGTAAACGGCAAAAAAGCTTATGAATTTGCCCGGGCTGATGAACACGTTGAATTAAAACCCAGATCTATCAAAATTCTTTCTTTTAAAATTTTAAAATTGGAATTTCCTTACCTAACATATCAAACAAAAGTAAGCAAAGGAACATATATTCGTTCACTAACGGAAACTATCGCAGAAAAATTGAACACAATTGCTACTACAATAGAGCTACGCCGAACAGAAATTGGTGATATTAAAATTGAGTCGGCTATAAAATTAAATGAAATTAACTCTACGAACTGGCAGGATCACATGATTCCGTTGAATCAATTTTTTAGGGATATGCAAAGATTAGTAATCACTGAAACTGAATTTAACCATTTTCAGAATGGAAGATCATTCGAAGTTGACACAGAAGACATAGAGGAAATTATGATTCTGGATGCTAAAGGAATGTGTTTGGGATTTGCATCCATAGATGGGAATCTGCTGAAACCCAGGATAGTATTTATATGAAATATTTTAAGAATCAGAAATGCAATTTTACTCATCCGGTTATCACCATGGGTACTTTCGATGGAGTACATCTTGGTCATCAAAAACTATTGCAGGAACTAAAACACATATCTCAGAAAAAAGGGGGAGATGCAGTTGTAATTACATATTATCACCATCCCTTGGAGACGATACATAAATCTACATTTCCTTACCTGCTTACTGAAAAAGAGAAGAAAGAGGAATTATTAAAGAAATATGGTGTCGATTCCGTTCTTTACCTTGATTTCAATGAAAATATGGTGAATTTAACAGCTGAAGATTTTCTTGATAATATTATTATTAGTGAAGTAAAAGCAGAAGCAATTGTAGTAGGCTATGATACACATTTTGGCAGAAACCGTTCCGGTGATTTTCAGTTTTTAAAGAAAAATTCAAAAAAATACAATTGCGAGATAGATATCATCGAACCTTATAAGATAAATAACAGGATAGTTGGCAGCAGTCTTATCCGCGATCTGGTGCGTGAAGGTAATATGCAGTATGTATCAGAGCTTCTTGGGAGAAATTATTCAGTATCGGGTGTTGTTAAAACGGGGCATCGTATTGGGCATGGACTGGGTTTTCCCACTATTAATCTACATCCGGCAGATAAACATAAACTCATTCCCGGAATAGGGGTGTATGTTTGTGAAGTTGATTTTTTTGGCAGCAGGTACAAAGCTGTTACCAATGTAGGATACAGCCCTACTCTTAAAAAAACAGGTATTAAAGAAATTGAAACACATATCCTGGATTTTAAAGGTGATCTTTATAATACTCCAGTTGAAATATTCTTTCATAAGAAATTAAGGAATGAACTGCATTTCGAGAATAGAGATAAATTAATTGGCATGATCAAGAAAGACATCAAATTGACCAGAGAGTATTTTTCACTTTAATAAAGAGGAGGCAGATTATGTTCTTTTGCGCTGAATGCGGAGCTGAAACAGCAAAATGGGCTGGAAAATGTCCTTTTTGCGGAGCCTGGGATTCTCTAAAAGAGACAACTAAAGTAACCGGTAAAAGAAAAACAAAAACACTTACTTCTGGTCAGGCATCTCAACCAGAACAATTAATTAAAGTCGGTTCAGGTAAACAAACAAGAATATCATCCGGTTTTGCGGAATTTGACGGTACGCTCGGAGGTGGTATCGTGCCGGGAATGGTCATTCTAATCGGAGGAGAACCCGGTATAGGGAAATCAACCTTGATGCTGCAAATATCTGATAAGGTAGCAAAAGATGACCGAAAAGTACTCTATGTTTCCGGCGAGGAAAGTAATGAACAAATTAAACTTCGCAGTGATAGATTGAAATGTGATTCGCAAAGTTTATATCTTTTTTGCGAAACTGATTTTGATGAGATAGATAGAGCGATTACAAATTTTGAACCCGATGTTGTAGTAATCGATTCTATCCAATCAATTTACCTTAGTTCCAGAGACAGCTCACCCGGAAGTATTTCTCAACTTCGTGAATGCACAAGCATTTTCACCCGAATAGCAAAACAGACAAACATTCCGATCTTCTTGATAGGACATGTTACAAAAGACGGAATTGTAGCTGGACCCAAAATAATAGAACATATGGTGGATACTGTGCTGTATTTTGAAGGGGAATCCCAAAATCAATTTAAGATTTTACGTGCTACAAAGAACCGCTTCGGTTCAACAAATGAGATTGGTATATTTGAGATGCAATCAACAGGTTTGCTAGAAGTAAAGAATCCATCTCAACTATTTTTAAGCAGGGAAGATAATAATATTGGTTCAGCTGTAGGTTGTGTGTTGGAAGGATCCCGTGCCTTTTTAGTTGAGGTTCAGGCGTTGGTTTCTCCTGCTAACTATGGTACATCACAGAGAGTTGCCCTTGGTTTCGATCATCGTAAACTCGCAGTCCTATTGGCAGTAATTGAAAAGAATTTATCTTTGAATCTCAGAAATAACGACGTATTTATAAATCTTGCAGGAGGAATGAAGGTTCTGGAACCTGCACTTGACCTAGCTATAATTGCAGCAATTATATCCAGTTTCAAAGAAAGAGCGCTACCTACAAATACTCTACTTTTGGGAGAGGTTGGATTAAACGGAGAAATCCGTCCTGTTTCTCAGGTTGAGAAAAGATTAAAAGAAGCCCAAAAATTGGGTTTTGATCATATTATTATTTCAGCTAAAACGAAAAATATCAGTAAAAAAATAATTGTCTCAAAAATAAAACATATAAAGCAACTTTTTCCAATACTTTTTTCCAAATGAAAAAGCCCCGAATTCGGGGCTTTAATATACATTCTTGCTTGATTAAAATCCACCAGCTTTAGTTGCGTCTTTAAGCTGTTTTAATAAACTTCTATTTTTTTTAATATCTTTGAGCACAGAGGGTATATCAGTCCGTGCTTCTGCCTCATTCAAATAATGCTCAGTTTTAACAAAATAAGCATAAGCTTCAGATTTAACTTTGTCTCTTTTTTCTACCAGTTCATCTGCTTTTTCGCCATAGTATATGCTTTTATCTTGATATTTTTCTTCGTAATCGAGATACATCTCGTATTTTTTATAGCCGAGATTTTGATTTATTGAGGAAAAGATCATGTAGGATTCATATAAGCTTGCATCCAGTTCAATTGCCTTGTTTGCGCTTTGTTCAGCTTTGGAATATTCTTCCAGTGCAATATATACATCAGCAAGACGTTGGTAAACTTTAGGCATATCGGGTTGCAATTCTTTTAACTGGATAAGTATGTCCAAAGCTTCCTGGTTTTGGCTGGTTTCCCGGTAGGCTCCTGCTAAATTCATATAAGCATTCACATTATCGGGCTGTTCCACGATAACTTGTTTATACTTGTTTATGGCACTATCCAGTTTCCCTGTTTTGTAATAACATTTTGCCAGTTTTTTCTGTAAATGATCTACTTCGGGGAAAGCATCTGTAGCTATTTCCAGCGGCTCAATAGCTTCATCATACATTTCCTGCTCAAAGAACAGAACGCCCAAAACGTAATATGCTTCATCGTATTCAGTATCTATTTCTAATGCTTTCTCATATGCTTCTTGAGCTTCATCATAGTATTCGATCTCGGAGTAAATGTTACCTATTCGAAGCCAGATCTCACAATTATCTTCTTCCGTCTCGGTTATTACTATCAATGTTTCCACAGCATTTTCGTATTGTTCCAATTTGATGTAAGCTCTACTTAAGTAATCCAGAATGTTTTTATCACTCGGTTCAATCTCTAAACCTTTATTATAATATTCTATTGATTTTTCATAATTCTCTTCGATGTATTTAAGCAGCCCCAGATAGAAAAAAGCATCTTTATTTTTGGAATCTACATTTATCAAGTTGAGAAAAGACTCTTCCGCTTGACTGTAATTTTTGCTGTTAAAATGCTGGAGTGCAATGCTCATTAGCTTTTCCACTTCACCCATGATGAATTCTTCGATCTTTACTACAAGGTTTTCTTTCATGGACTCCTGGCGCTTTTTGCTATCTTTTTTTACATTAAATGTAACAATTACAACATCCTTGGATTTCATGCTGAAGATTTTTGCTGTGACCTTAAAATCTGTACTGGATATGGAAGATACACTGCCCCACAATATTATGTCGGCATCGAGTTCTTCACCCATTATGAATATATCATCTTTTCCAATGTAGGAAAGGTTTGTAAACCCTGATTTTTCAAATACTTTTTTCGAGGTTTTAAGGTTAATTAGTTCAAAGTTTTCAAATTCATTAAATACTTTTACGAAATCACGCTTCATCATTGCGTTCGCAACATAATCACTTTGTCTGTCATTCTTTTCAAAATTGAGAATGGCGATCTTCTGTGGATTGGCCAATAAAGAACCTGCCAATAGGATAATTCCAAGCAGAAAGAGTATAATTCTTTTCACATTTCCTCCAGTAAATTTATTAATTTATTGCTCACTATTTTTTTTAACATTGTTATTGATGCAAGCTTTTTTTGTAATGCTAATTATAATACAATATAAGAAATAATCTTTCCCTTCTCAAATTCCAACAAACAGTTGTCGGAAATAAATTCATTACTTAAACTGAAAAAGTGACCGGTGATGTTCATATCTCTTATGGGATGTTTAACTTTGAGTAATGATAGTTTTGTAACCGATTTGAGTGAGAAAAAAGAGATCGTCTGCCCCCTTTTTCCGTCGATTATGTGTTTGCCAGGAAGGTGCAGTTTCATAATGCCGTAGTTATCAAATAGTTGCAGGATAGCCTTTCCTTTGTAATCGGCGAAGATCAATAGATTTGCAAATGTATGGTCTGTTCTCTTACCAGTAGCTGCAAATATTTTTATTTTCCTGGGATTTAAAGAAGAAGCAAACTCGAGTGCTTTTTGAAGGTCTGTGAAATTCTGATTAGGCTTGAAAATAAGTTTTGAAGAATTATATTCCTCTATTATTTTAGCAGGGATAGAATCGAAATCTCCCAGAATATAATGAGGTATGATGTTTAGCTTTCTACACAATAGAAGCCCCCCATCGACTGCTACTATTACTGGATCATCGATTAATTCGTTCTTAATAATTTCCTGTTTTATTTCTTTGCCGTTAGCGATGATAACAATATTTCTAATGTTTTTTAAAGGAATATTTAACATATCATTAGTGGTTTTTATTTTTATACGATTTTATCAAGAAAAAAAGAAATTTATCGAACAGGATTCCCAATATTCCCATTACAAAAAGATAAATCAGCATTTCCGGATATTTAAGCAGGTAACGAAAATCCAGCAAACGGAAACCAAGACCGCTATTCACTCCCAGCATTTCTGCAGCCACAATAACCGACCAGCCCAATCCCCAGATCACTCGAAGAAGATTTAACAGGTTATTTAGAATGAGGGGAAGTTCAATCTGAAAAAACAGTTGGGAACGACTGGCTCCACAAACTTGAGCTTCATCGATGTATTCCCCGGGAATTGTAGAAAAGAATTCTGAAACAGCTATCACAGTAGGGAAGAAAAGGGTGATAAACATCACAAAAAAGATGGAAGGTTCACCCAATCCGAACCAGATGATGGCAAAAGGCAGCCAAGCAAATGGAGAAATGTGACGTATCAAATTAATTATGGGCAGTAATAAATTCTTCAATATATTACTTTGAAACAGAAAAAATCCCACAGCTATCCCGCAGATCCAGGCGCATAAAGTTGTGATACTAACTCGCAGGAAAGTTATAATAATATCAGAGAATAACTTGCCTGCAGAAAATTTTATACGGAAGATATCCGAGAAACTTACATCCAGTGAAATAGCTAAAAGAAGGAAGATCAGAAGGATCAATAAGACAGCGATAAGAGAGGTACTATTGAATTTTTTGATAGACCTTTTCAATATTAACTTCATCTTCTGCATATCCTTTCTGGCGCATTATTTCATAAATTCGTTTCTCAAATAATTTATCCTTTTCAGCTAATCCCATCACGAATTTAGTATTATGCATAGATTGCTTTGCAACATGATAATACAAATCGTAGAACTCTCTGGCAGCTTCATAAGATACCTGGGGGTTATTATTAATTTCATCAACGGCTTGCTCCATACCTTGCATGAATCTTTTTATTTGCCCGGATTTTGTGTTCAATGCCTGCTCCGTTGCCGCAATATCGCAACAGGTATGCAGGGGGAACAACTCACTGTACCAATGAATAATATGAAATTTCTCTTCGTCGAATTTCAAAATAGGCGGTACATAAAAACTAAGCGCATCCACTTCACCTTTACGCAGAGCAGAAGCCATATCCATTGGAGTTCTTAAGTACACCATTTCAAAACTGATATTCATCTCTTCTTGAAATATCTCCGCAAAAAGATCCAGAGTAGAAGCTCGTAGAACACCAATTCTTTTCCCATCGAGTTCATTAACATCTTTCAATTCTTTTAAAGTAATAATCCCGTCACTTTCTCTTTCTAGGAAAGAGATTATTTTCACTTTTTTCCCTCTGGATATATCGTTCCAAATGTATGTGAAAGGCATTATGGCTATATCGATCTTTCCTGCTACAAGCGCTTCATTCGTTTCCCAGCCCGACGAGAATCTCTTGATGATATATGCTTCTTTCTCCAAAGCTCCACTCTCTAAACCAAAATTCAATGGCAGGTGATTCAAAGATGGCTGGATAATGCCTACAATAAGCCTGTTTTCTTCTTTTTTAACACATCCCCCAAAGAGAATTGAGATAACGATAAGGATCAAATATTTTCTCAAATTTACCTCCATGCAAATAAAGCCACCCTGTATAGAACAGTCAGGGTGGCTTAAAATTAAAGCCTAGATCTTTACTGTAATTATTTATTTTAATTAAATTCTAAAATCGTTTTCTTGATGATATCTATACACTCCAGTAATTGCTTTTCTGTAATAACCAGCGGCGGAGCAAAGCGAATGATATGGTCATGAGTGGGTTTTGCCAGAAGACCGTTCTCTTTCAGCTTTACGCACACATCCCATGCTTGAACGCCGTTTGCAGGTTTTATTACAATTGCATTTAAAAGACCTTTTCCCCTGATCTTTTCAATGAGCGGTGAATCGATCTTTGCCAGCTCTGCACGGAATATTTTCCCCAGTTTTTCTGCTCTTTCGGTAAGATTCTCGTCTCTTACCACTTCCAGAGCTGCTCTGGCTACTGTGCAAGCCAGCGGGAAACCACCAAAAGTGGAACCGTGTTCACCTGGTTTTATCACCATCATAATTTCTCTGGAAGAGAGTACTACAGAAACCGGTAAAACTCCACCGGAAATAGCTTTACCAAGAATCAAAATGTCAGGATGAACGTCTTCCCAGTCGCAGGCAAGCAGGCGTCCGGTTCTGGCAATTCCTGTTTGAACTTCATCTGCTACAAAAAGCACATTATGTTCTTTGCAAATATCAAAACATTTTTTCAAATATCCCTCATCCGGAACAAAAACACCGGCTTCACCCTGAATGGGTTCAACGATGAAAGCCGCTACTTTATCACCTTTTTCAATTAGAATTTTTTCTAAAGCTTTTGTATCATTATAGAGTATTTTTTCTATGCCGGGCAGGAAGGGACCGAAACCATTATAAGCAACAGGATCGGTGGAGGCAGAAACAACTGCGATCGTTCTGCCATGAAAGTTCTGCTCTGCAAAAATAAGAATAGCTTCGTTTTGGGGAATTCCTTTCTTTTCGTATCCCCATTTTCTGGAAAGCTTCATAGCTGTTTCCACAGCTTCTGCTCCTGTATTCATGGGCAGAACCATCTCATAACCGAAATATTCTGTAATGAACTTTTCATACTCACCCAGTTTATTATTGAAAAAAGCACGAGAAGTTAATGTGAGAGTTTTAGCCTGTTCAATTAATGCATTTATTATCCTGGGATGGCAATGTCCCTGGTTAATGGCAGAATAAGCAGAAAGAAAATCGTAATATTCGTTTCCTTCCGGGTCCCATACTTTAGCTCCCTGTCCTTTTGCCAGAACTACGGGAAGGGGATGATAGTTATGAGCACCATAGGTCTCTTCCAACATCATTGCCATTTTTGTGCTTATGGTTCCATGAACTAATTTTTCGACCATTTTTGCTCCTGTTATTTTTATAAATTTGGAAAACTTATTCCGCTTTCGCTGGTTTAATGTCAAATTGTTTCTGAAAAATGATTTGCTTGACATATAAAGTTCTGGTTTTTATATAAAAAAAATTTTTGAAGATGGAATATGAAAGCAGATCGAAGAAATACAGCAGTGGTCGTTCCGATATTTAATTCAGCAGAATATCTGGAAGAATTGTTCAAGAGAATATTTAAGTCTTTCCCGAAAGAGAATGTATTTGCTGTTAATGATGCATCGGAAGACAGGTCGGTTGAAATTTGTGATAAATCCGATGTTAATTTGATAAATATTCTTATAAATATGGGCAAAGGGAATGCATTGCAGGTTGGCTTTGAAACGGCAGTGAAAAAAGGTTTCAGATTTGCATTTTCTATAGATAGCGATTTGCAACATAAACCGGAAGATTTTCCTGATTTTATTAAAAAGCAAAATGATTACAAACTCGATCTGGTTATTGGAAAAAGAGATTTTTCCCGTTCCATAATGCCCTTTCCCAGGATCTGCAGTAACCGGCTTACCAGCTATATAGTTTCGCTGAAAACGGGGCAGAAAATTGCAGATTCACAATGCGGATTCCGACTCTATAATTTAGATGTTATCAAAGATTTCAAGTTTCGTACGAAAAGGTATCAATTCGAAACGGAAGTTATCATAAAGGTTGCCAGGGCAGGTGGTAAGATCGGCTTTGTACCTATCGACACCATCTACGATGGTCAAAGAAGCTATATTTCGCATTTTCGAGATATAAAAAATTTCATTGAAATAGTATGCTATGAAATGACACATAAACTGGAGAAAAAATGAGAATATTATTAACAAACGACGACGGTATAGATGCACCGGGAATAAATACCTTAGCAAAAGTTCTGGAAGAGAACGGACATGAAATAATTATCGTAGCACCCGATATGGAGCAAAGTGCAGCTTCGCATTCTATTACACTTCGTCAACCTCTCAGATTATTGCAAAGGGGAGATAACAAATTCGCAGTCACAGGCAGCCCGGCTGATTGTGTGATCCTGGCAGAAAAGATCGTCTTGAAAGAACCTGTTGACCTGGTTATTTCCGGGATCAACGGGGGGCAGAACATGGGTGAGGATATTCTGTATTCCGGTACGGTTGCTGCTGCTCTGGAAGCTATGTTCTTGGGATTTAAAGCAATCTCTATATCCCTGGCTGCCTATGTGGATCAAAAATTTGAGACTGCTGCCAACTGCTTAAATAAGATGCTGGAAAACGATCTGCACAAACTTATAGACAACAACGAAGTTTTCAATATTAATATTCCTAATGCGGATATGGAAGATATTAAGGGTATGAAGATCACTCAGGTGGGTCATCGGAAATACCAGGATTTTGTGAAAGAGCAAACCGATCCTAGGGGCAGAAAAATATATTGGATCGGTGGAGCAAAACCGCTCTGGTCAAAAGAAGGGAATACAGATTTCAAAGCGATCTCCGAGAATTACATTTCCATCACTCCCATTTATCCTAATTTTTCAAAGCACCAGTCCTATCTGAAAATGGAAAATTGGGTTAATGAATTCAGCCACGAAGGACGCTAAGAGACACTAATTTTCAAAGATTTATTATTAATAGGTTTTTATATTCGTGATTCTTCGCTTGCCCGGCGTAGCCTTGGCGAAGACTGGTGAACTTAGTGGCTAAAAAAAGGTAAAAAATGAAATTTGAAGATCAAAGAAAAGCAATGGTAAAATATCATTTACTTGCTCGGGGAGTGGCTTCCAAAAAAGTCATTGAAGCTTTCCTTAAAGTACCACGTGAACTTTTTGTCCCCCGGCAGATAAGGCATCTTTCTTATAATGATTCACCCCTTAGTATTGGCGAAGGGCAGACGATTTCACAGCCTTATATTGTGGCTTTGATGATGGACCTGATCGATATTCAAACGTCGGATATAGTACTAGAGATCGGGACAGGATCGGGTTATCAAACAGCTCTTCTGGCTGAAATTGCAAAAGAGGTGTATACTGTGGAAAGGATTCCTGTTCTTTTAAACAGAGCAAAAAACCTGTTAAATGAAATGGATTATGAAAATGTTTTCTACAAGATCGGAGATGGTACAAAAGGTTGGGAAAATGGAATTCCTTCCTGTCTTGAATTTAATAAGATAATTGTAGCGGCTGCGGCACCGGATATTCCAGAGAGTTTGCTCAATCAACTGGCTATGGATGGGAAAATGGTGATCCCAACTGGCAACAGAGCATTTCAAAATCTTATCGTAATAAATAAAACCAGTGAGGGAACTGTTCACACTAATCATGGTGGCTGTGCGTTTGTGCCGCTTATTGGAGAGGAAGGATGGTATGAAAGTTAAATTGCTAATGATCTTACTGCTCATAGCTTTGACAGTATCCCTGTTCGCAGCATCGGGATTTAAAGAAACAATGCAAACAAAGATCGATCGGATAAATGTATCTTCCGAAGTGAAAGTATTCCTCATTGCCATGATCCCGATATTTGAATTGCGAGGGGCTATTCCAATTGGAGTTTTAACATATAAACTTCCCCTCTGGAAAGTTTTTCCAATTGCCGTTGCCGGCAACATGGTTCCGATTTTTTTTATCTTACTTTTTTTCGATCTTATTACTAAATTATTCTTTAAAGTACCTTTCCTGAAAAAAATATTAGAAGCCATATTCCGCAAGACAAGAAGCAGAAGTGCTATTATTGAAAAATATGAAGAGATCGGGTTGATGTTTTTTGTGGCAATTCCTTTGCCAATTACCGGAGCCTGGACAGGTTCTCTGGCTGCTTATCTTCTCGGGCTCAGCTTTTGGAAATCTATTTTGTTCATTTTCTTTGGTGTTCTTATTGCAGGTGTTGTGGTTAGTTTTCTCACTTCACTTAAATGGCTGGGAGCTATAATTGCTGCTGTTGCTTTAGCGTATGTGATTGTTAGTAATCATGTTAAGAAGAGGAGAAAAAATGAAAAAAATATTAATTAGCTTTTGTGTATTAATTTTCACCATTTCTCTTTCCGCAATCGATGTGTCTGGTAACCAATCCGGTATCTGGTCACCAGACAATAATCCATACAATATGATAGGAGAGATCACCGTTCCTGCTGGAGAAACCCTGGAAATCCAAGCCGGCGTAGAACTAATTGCTATGGGAAATTACAGGATCACAGTATTGGGAAATATTCTATCAATTGGTACTCAAAACGATTCGATCCGCTTTCATGGAAACAATGAATTGAACTGGGGAGGAATATGCCTGGAAAATGAAACTGTGCAAAGTACCTTCAATTACTGCCGCATTTCGAATACTGATGATACGAATAATTATGGAATTCATTCTCTAAATAGTCCTGTTTTAGTTAATTTTTCATATATACATGATCACCAAAAAGGAGTGCACTTTTCTGCCTTGACAGGAGCCACACCATCCTTAATGGAAATTAAGAATTCCAAAGTTGCTTATTGTGAAAAAAATGGAATCTTAATCACAGATAATTCCAATGTACTGGTAGATTCCTGCGAAGTTACACAATGCGGACTGGGTACCAGTTTTTACGCTGCCATCCAATTGGCTTTGCAAAACAGTGCCCACGATTGCAGTCCCACCATTTCTAATTCTTATATTCATCACAACGGTAAGCAGGGCATCACGATGGGGAATTGGTTCAATTATAATGAGATGGCTCCTACAGTGGAGAATAACATAATTTCTTATAATTACACCGGCATCTATCTATACAATGCAAAAGGATATTATGCACATAATCGCATTCATCATAATTTTGAGGAAAATAACCCGGATTCCGGGGCAGGCGTAATGCTGTATGGAAGTGGTGCGGATGCTGTTTTTACTTATAACAAGATAAATGATAACTACACAGGTTTCTATCTGACGGACGGAGCCACAGCAAATTTAGGTGATCTGGAAAACACAAGTACAGACGATGATGGATATAACTGTATTTATGATAATATTTTTTATACAGGTGAAGAATATAGTGTTTATAATGCCAGCATAATGGATATAAAAGCGGAAAATACTGTTTGGGATACCGATCCTCCTATCGATGTTACTATTATTGACGGTAATGATAATCCTGCTTATGGAATTGTGGATTATGACCCGACTTTGACGCCTTATGCACCACCTGATTCTTTGTTTATATCAGTGAATGGAAATACTGTTATTATAGAAGTTCCCACTGGAACTGCATATCCTACCTTACCATTAAATTTAGAAGGATGTAATCTTTATGAAGATGGAGTTTTGATAGCGGAATTAATAACAAGTCCATTTTTTATTATCCCTTTTGTTTCACCAGGTGAACATACTTACGGGGCTAGTTATGTTTATGAGGGTTATCATGAATCTACAATAACTGATACAACAATTTATATTCCCCACATCCTCAATCCACCGCAGAATCCTCAATTTACAGATACTTACTTTATGTTTTGGGAAGAACCTGAGCAGGGTAGCACATCACCATTTCTATATTACAATGTTTATCTCGATGGCTATTTTCAAGGAACAACAACAGAATTGTTTTGGCTGTATGCCGGATTACTTCCCGGAGTATATATTTTTGAAGTTTCTGCACAATACGAAGATGGGGAATCTATTCTAATTGAACCAGAATATGTTACTGCTGTCCATAATCCTCCTTCTAATGCAAGTTACGAAATCTTTCCGGATCATATTCATATTACATGGGAAGAACCTGTTAACAGTAATCTTCCATTGGAAGAATATCGCATTTACGTAAACGGTGAATTGGATGGTACAACAACGGAATTGTTTTATGATGTGTATGACCTTGTAAGCGGTCAAACATATAATATTGCATTAACAGCCTTTTATGTTGATGGTGTCGAATCTGATCCGATAGAAGTTGAAATTACTTTTACCGGAGTAAATATAGAGAACATTCAACAAATTACTGACCTTTATCAGAACTATCCCAATCCATTCAATCCAATCACGACTATTTCATTTAGTCTCACCGCAGAGGATGCAGAAAATGCAGAGCTTGTCATTTATAATTTGAAGGGACAAAAAGTGAAAGTTTTTGATATGTTCTCAAATCCCGGTTTATCAGGAGGAACGAGAGAAATATTATGGGATAGCACTGATGATTCCGGTAAACAGGTTTCCAGCGGAGTTTATTTTTACAAGTTGATCGCAGGAGATAAAACGTTTACCCGCAAAATGCTGTTAGTAAAATAGCGATAAACTTTATTTTGTTGACAGTGTATATTGAAAATCTGTTTTTGAATTGAAAATAAAATATTTAGAGAAGGTTAAATGAGCTTACTCGATAAAGTTAAAGGGTTTACAAAAGCAAAAGAACTAATAGCACTTGGTCATTATCCGTATTTCAGAATTATTGACTCTGAACAGGACACCGAAGTAACCTGTAATGGTAAACGTATGCTAATGATGGGCTCGAACAGCTACCTGGGGCTTACTAATCATCCGCGTGTAATAGAGGCTGCCAAGAAGGCTACTGATAAATATGGTACCGGTTGTGCCGGTTCCCGTTTCCTGAACGGAACTCTAGACATTCATATTGAGCTTGAAGACAAACTGGCCAAATTTGTTGGCAAGGAAGCTTCGCTGGCTTTTGCTGCCGGGTATATGGCAAATCTTGGTGCTATTTCTGCAATGGTAGATAAGGGAGAATATATCGTTACAGATAAATTCGATCATGCCTCAATTCTGGATGGTTCTCAGCTTTCCATGGGAAAAATGGTACGGTTCAATCATAATAATATGAAACATCTCGATACTGTTCTGAAGAATAAAGTAGCAGGAAAAGGTGCTCTCATTGTAGTTGATGGTATCTTCAGTATGGAAGGTGATATTGCGGATGTTCCCAATATCTGCAAACTGGCAAAGAAACATAATGCCAGTGTAATGGTGGATGAAGCTCATTCAATTGGAGTTCTGCACAAAACAGGTGCAGGCGCTACCATGCATTTTGGCTGTACGGATGATGTGGAACTTATCATGGGAACTTTCAGTAAATCACTGGCTTCCGTGGGTGGGTTCATTGCCGGAAGTAAAGATGTGATCCATTATCTTAAACATAATGCGCGTTCGTTAATTTTCAGTGCATCACTGCCACCAGCATCTGCTGCCACTGTAATAGAAGCTCTCAATATCATGAAAGAAGAACCGGAGCGTATAGATAAACTCTGGGAAAATACACATTATATGCTGGAAAATTTTAAAGCCATGGGTTATGATACAAGAACTTCCTGTACACCGGTTATACCACTTCATGTAGGAGAAATGATGAACGCCTTTAAAATGTGGAAACAACTCGATGAAGAAGGAGTTTTCATTAACCCGGTTGTTCCGCCAGCCGTTCCACCCAATGACACACTTATTCGCACAAGCTTTATGGCTACTCACACCAGGAAGCAACTCGATGAAGCTCTGGAGAAATTCGAGAAGATCGGTAAACGGGTTGGAATTATTTAAATATAATAAAAGATTAAATTAAAAGCGGTAGAAATACCGCTTCTTTGTTTGACAATAATTAGAAGTGTTTAATGAATTATTCCAGATAAAGAGAAGAAAAATTATGAAAGAATACAGACCGGGGAAGGAATATAAATATTTTAATATTTTTCTTCTAACCATTTTTTGGATTTATGGCGCTCTTATTTTATTTATTCCAATTTATTGTTTTATAAAAGACGGAACTTTTATTAAAGATTCACTAAACTTCATTTTTCCTAAAGTTATTTTCTATGGATTTTTTTTAGGTTCAATATTATACACGAATCATAGGATCTATGGTATTAAAGCAAAAATCGATTCAAAGCAGATAATATATACAAATCGCAGATCTACAAGAATCATTCATTATAAAGACATACAAAAAATGAAGTTGAATTCTTATGGAAATAGGTCATCCATAAAAGTATATACCAATACACAAAAAATCAGGATTTACCTAATTTTCAAGGATGCATACGAATTTATTCTTGAAATGAAGAAGGATTTAGACACTTCAGGAAAATCTGCTGTTTATTCTCATAAGAAACTTTTTAAATTTGTCAGGATGGTTTTTAATAACGAGATAATGAACCAATGGGGAATTAGACTTATATTTATTTTAACCATAGAATTGTTATTACTTATTGTAATATTTTCAATTATAGCAGTTACTGAAGCAAAAATTATAGTAGCTTTATTAGGTTATATTTCTATCATGGTTTGTTCTTTTATAACTATATTTATAATTCAAAACCGTTATAAAAAAGAAACAGATGAAAAGAGTTTTTATTTCCCACCAAGAGATATGGGATATGAAAAAACAGTTGTGAGAAAAGGTTTTGTGATTTTAGGTATATTATTCGTGATTTTGCTTATCCTAATTTTTACTGTTTAATTTATTTGAAAGTTGTATAAACCTTTTATATTTGACATAAATAAAGCAATATTGGAATTGAACTAAAAAACATTGATCAGGAGAATGTTATGCCAAGATCATTCGATGAACAAAAAGAACTTTTTGAAAAATCTGTGGAAAAAACTTTAAGCAGATTCCCGGAAAGGAAGAAAAAATTCCTTACCGGTTCAGATAAAGAAGTTAACCGATTATATACAAAAGAAGATACAGAAAATATAAGTTATGAAGAATCTCTAGGATTTCCCGGAGTTTATCCTTACACTCGCGGAGTTCAACCCACGATGTACCGTGGACGTTTGTGGACGATGCGTCAATATGCCGGTTTTGGAAATGCACAGGAATCCAATGAAAGATATAAATTCCTGCTGCAAAAAGGACAAACCGGTCTCAGCATCGCTTTCGATCTTCCCACGCAAATGGGTTACGACAGCGACCACCCGATGAGCGAAGGTGAAGTGGGAAAAGTGGGAGTTGCCATCGATTCACTGGCAGACATGGAAGTTCTTTTTAATGGCATCCCACTCGATAAAGTTTCCACTTCCATGACCATAAATGCGCCTGCTGCAGTTTTACTGGCAATGTATATTGCTGTGGCAGAAAAGCAGGGAGTTAGTGCTGATCAATTGAGAGGAACCATCCAGAATGATATTTTAAAGGAATACATTGCCCGTGGAACATACATTTTCCCACCCAAACCTTCCATGAGATTAATTACCGACACATTTGAATTTTGCAGCAAAGAAGTTCCCAACTGGAATACAATATCAATTTCCGGATATCACATCAGGGAAGCTGGTTCCACAGCAGCTCAGGAAATAGCATTTACCTTGGCAGACGGAATTGCTTATGTGAAAGCAGCTATCGAAAGCGGTATGAACGTAGATGATTTTGCTCCGCGTCTTTCCTTCTTTTTTAATGCTCATAACGACCTGCTGGAAGAAGTTGCCAAATTCCGTGCTGCCCGTTTTTTGTGGGCCCAGATCATGAAAGAAAAATTTGGAGCTTCAAACCCCAAAAGCTTGATGCTGCGTTTCCACACGCAGACTGCCGGCTGCACTCTCACAGCTCAGCAGCCGGATAACAATATTGTTCGGGTGGCTATTCAAACTCTGGCAGCAGTTCTGGGTGGAACACAAAGTTTGCATACTAATTCACGTGATGAAGCTTTGGCTCTTCCCACCGAAGATTCTGTTCAGATCGCTCTTCGTACTCAGCAGATTGTTGCTCACGAAAGTGGTGTAACCAATACTATCGATCCGCTAGCTGGTTCTTATTATGTGGAATCACTTACTTCCGATATGATAAAAGAAGCAGAAAAAATGATCGATGAAATAGAGAAAATGGGTGGAATGGTCTCTGCTATCGAAAAAGGTTACGTGCAACAGCATATTCAGAACAGCGCTTATGATTACCAGAGATCCATAGAGAAAAAAGAACGCATAGTGGTGGGCGTGAACGAATTTATAGCAGAAGAAAAAACCAGACCCGAACTCTTAAAAGTTAACCCGGTTATAGGTGAGAACCAGTGCAAAAAACTTAAACTGGTTAAAAGTGAACGGGATAACAATACCGTGCAAACCAGACTGGAAGCGATTCGAAAAGCAGCCAATTCCAATGATAACATGATGCCGCACATCCTGGATGCTGTAAAAGCTTATGCTACTCTCGGTGAGATCTGCGGAGTGCTGCGCGAAGAATTTGGTGAATATAAAGAAAGTGTGATTTTGTAACTTAAAGCTCTGTCTTTGAGACTGGAGCAATCCGTACTTTTGTTTGATCAGATATTAATAATTACTTTAGTCTTTGTATAGAACTTATGTTTTAATATTATTAATAAGATGATATGTTAATTCTTTTGATTTAGATGATAATTCTAACGAGAATTTATTTTTTTTCATATAGGATCTTGTCAAATTAATAACTTCTGATAAGGTTGCATCAATTAAATCATCTCCAATCTCATCTATTTTTAAAGAGCTTAAATCTCCAAGATGATAATTCCTTTTATTTAATTTTTTAATAACAAGGCACAAAGAAATATGAAATTTTAAATTGGTTTTTTCTTGATAAGTGTAATTATGAATTTGTTCTCTAGATCTATTTTCAACTTTTTTTACTATTTGAGCACATATTAGATAAGTTTCAGGACTTATTATATCATTGAATAATTGATCATAAATTTCTGAACTTTTAACTAAAGAAGAAGGTCTTGATCTAGAAACATGAGGTTCCATTCTTAAAATTGTATTTAAGCTTTGAGTTAATAAAGGAATACTAATAATTTTATTTAAAGGTTTACCAATATTTTTATAATAATTTTTTCTTCTATCATAGAACAGATCCTTCCCTTTAAAAAAATCTTCAATATCTTTATGGATTTTTTCTGTTGCTTTAAAAGATGCAGGAGGAATTGATGTTTGAAAATTGGTTGCTTTTATTATTCGATCTTGGGCATCATCATTTTGAATAACAATTATTTTGACTAATATAGACCTTGAAATGTCATCTTTGGATAATATTTCTCCTTTATTAATTTTTGTATTACAATAATCAAAAATACAACGAGTAGTCTGCAATCCATTAATAATTTGCACATTATCTAAATTGATCGTTTTACCAGTTACAGAAGCTTTTGAAGCTAATATTGTGATTCCATTATTCAACCACCAAAAATCTAAACTATTTTCATTACTAAGGGTATTTAGAATATCTTTATTGACCTCAATATATCCTTGAAAATCTCTAACATTAGAATCGAAAATATAGGATCTTAAATGGGAAGAATCATCTATAATGAAGTTATAATAATCTTTTATGCTGGTTAATAGGACGTAATTATCATCACCTTTTGACAAAACATTTTCAACGAAATTGAGTGAGAGAGTATAAGTTTTTTCAATCCTCGATAATTCTAATAGCTCTTTTGCACCATAGAACTCTGTTTTAATCTCAGATTCTGAAAAGAATTTAGCAGTATTATCTTTTAATAGTTTGGCTTCATTTATAATTTTACTGTGTATTTTGCTTTTATTCCCCTTACTTGCATAATAATAATAAATATCTAAACTAGGATGCTTAGATGCTAAAGATAAATATGAATTTCTAAAAATGGTTGCTTTTTCAATAATACCACTATTGTAAAAACTAGCTAATTTTTGCATGTCTTTACTTAGATCGAAGATGTCTTGAATCGTAGTGTTTATTTTTTGAAAAATATTTTCAGAAAAAGCAATCGATCTTTTCGATTGTATTATAAGAAGTTCAAGTTGAGGTTTACGTTTAAAGTCGGATGGGTCTATATCTTCTTTTATTAAATCTCCATTAATAAAAAAGAAAAAGCCATCTATCCCACCATCATCACCACCCCCAACTTTTCCAAAACAAATGTCTTCCCAACTAAGTTCAAATCTTTTTAATAATTGATCAAAAGTGAATGCTTCAAAAAAATCTGAATTATTGAATGTAGAGGCAAGTTCTTGTTTTCTTTGGACAAGAGTACTATCTAAAATAATTGGATCATTACTAGCCATGAATTTCTCCTTTATCTTCTGTGTAAGAACAAGCGCATAATTAAAAAAACAAAAAAAAATCGTCAAGCCATTTTATTTTTCTGTAAGGAGATAGAGAGAAAAGTTTGTTGTTGAGTGAGTTAAACTCCTCTGAAAAACTTCGTTTTTCTTTCTCCCCTTTCCGTCTACACTTCATTTCGCCGCGACAAGCTAAAGGGGAGCTACAGTGCAATAGAGAACAAGAGGATTTCTTGTTGATAAGTTAAACTTATCAACTCAATTGCATAAGCAAGTTCAACTTGCTTACGAGAAGATTTGTATTAAAAAGGCAAAGTAAACAAAACACAACATAATGTAAATAATACTTGACATAAAGTAAATAAAAAATAACTTTAGTTCATGAGTGAAATAGAGGAGGTAAAAATTGGAAGATCTGAAAAATAAATTAAGGCAGTTCAGATTCATGAATGATGAGATGACCCAGCAGCAGCTGGCAAAAGAGGTAGGAGTTTCCCGCCAGACGATAATAGCCATCGAAAAGGGGAAATTCAATCCGTCGGTAAGATTGGCTTTGCTGATAGCAAAAGTCTTTGATGTGTCGATTGAAGAAATATTTTATATGGAGGAAAAATGAAAATTAGAGGAAACAATACATTGTTCTTTGTTCTGGAATTAATTTCCGGAATTTTAGTATTTATATTAACGTTGAGTTTTGGGGATATCGGTTTGCTTGGTTTAATACTGTTCTTTGCAGGATTAATAGCCACCAAGGATATACCGGATGAGCGGGAAATGGGTCTATTATTTAAAGTTTCTGCTTTACATGCTTCTTTCTTGGGAGCTATTATGGCTATTATTTACTTCAAATTTCCCGGGTACAACTGGTTCCATGGTTTTATATCTTTTGGGCTTATCACGAGAGGTTCTTTAGGGTTGTTATATTTTCTTAAGGAATGATATTTTCAGGAGGAAGAAATGAAAGGAAGATTTATTTATACTTTAGTAGTTGGAATAATTGTTTGGATCTGTATTTTAATCTTTGGAAAAGCTGGAAGTGCCAGTATGGCATTACTGGCAGGACTTATATTTTATAGAAAGAAAAAATATGATGAACGTGAATATCAATTATATTACAAAACCAATAATTTTGCTTTTGCTATTATGATAATTGCAATGGTGATTATCGATCAACTGGCAATTCATGGGAATGTGATCATGCAGGAGAATTGGCTTATTTTAAGTATTGCCGGCTTCTTCATCGGGCAGGGACTTTTCGGTCTGATACTTTTCAATAGAGAATGACTATATTTCAACTCGAGAGCTTGTGTCGAGTCGAGCATTCTGTGATGGGATTGGATTCGAAAACCAATCCTCTTTAATTTTCCCTTCCGTCAACGTACAAGACTACGCCGGACAGGTGAAAAGGGGGATCGCAAATTAATTTAATTTTAATAAACCTGCCTGAGTGCCTGGGCGATGTTGAGTGAATTATCACCGATATGTTCAAAGTGTTTCAACAGATCCAGATAGAGTAATTCAGATTTTACATCGGCACCAACTTGCAGGCGTTTTTGAGCTGCTTTTTTCAAATTGTCCCGCAGATTATTGATCTTCCTTTCCAATTTATAGGCAAGTTCAAGAAGCTTCTTTTCCAGGTGTTCGGTCATGTTTTCTTTGTATATTCCCATGAATTCCAGCAGCAGTGATGTAAAATCGTTAAATTCTTCCATCGCTTTCTTATGCAGTTGAATTTGTTTATCATATTTTCTTTCGGTAAGGATCATCAATTTGTAACAACTGTCACCGATATTTTCCAGTTCATTCACCACGCGCATCATGGCGGTAACATTCATCACGCTGCGTTCACTGAGTTCTTCTTTTGAACATTCCACCAGGAATTTTGTGATCTCTTCCTGCATCTGGTCGGTAAGGTTTTCCATTTCTTTAACTTTTTCTACATTAGATCCCATCTTTTTATCCGGGTTGCGGAATACATCCAGGAAGATGGAGAACATTTTCTCTATTACAAGAGCCATTTTTGTGAGTTCTATCTTGGCAGTTTGAATATTCATCTGGGCTGTATCCTGAAGTCCTGTTGATATGTATTTCAATTTGTATTCTTTGGATAGATCGCTTTCTTTGGCTTTTACAAGGATATTTACTAATTTTGCGAACTGGGCTATGAACGGTATACATATGAGTGTATTAGTAATATTAAATACAGTATGGAACAGGGAAAGATTTAAGGGTAGATTTTCTTGCAGGCTGGAATCCCAGGGTGTGATTTTCAGAATGAAAGCAGTGAAATATCTAAAGATAAAAGCCATCCAGATAACACCAAAGAAATTGAACAGGAAGTGAGCACGGGCTGTTCTGCGAGCATTTACAGAAGTTCCAATAGAAGCAAGATAAGCTGTTACTGTGGTTCCGATGTTCTCTCCCAATACTATCGCGGCTGCAGTTTCAAAACCTATCCAGCCCATGAATGCCATCGTAACCGTGATAGCCATAGCTGCACTGGAAGATTGCACGATAACTGTAAGTATGGAACCAACTCCTACAAAGATTACAAACGACATAAAACCAAGTTCGGTATAATTTTTTAAAAACTCCAAAACTTCCGGATTGCTTCTGATATCCGGTACGGAACTTTTCAGGAACATGAGACCCAGGAACAATAAACCAAAACCGATCAGGATATCTCCAATGTCCCTTCTTTTCTTATATTTCGAGAACATGAAAGGCAGACCGATTCCAACTATGGGAAGAGCTATAGACGTTATCTTGAATTTAAAACCAATAATGGAAACGATCCATGTAGTAACGGTGGTTCCTATATTGGCTCCCATCACAACGCCGATAGCTTGCGTAAGAGTGAGTAAACTGGCATTCACAAAACTAACAACCATTACTGTGGTTGCCGAAGATGACTGTACAAGCCCGGTTATAAGAAAACCGGTAAGAACGGCAACTGCGCGATTGGCTGTCATATAGTTAAGGATAGATTGCATTTTTTTACCAGCAACTTTCTGTATACCTTCACTCATTACGCGCATTCCGTACAGGAAAACTCCGAGTGCTCCTAACAACTTGAAAATGGTTGCAATCATTAAAATACTTGCTCCTTAGAGTTTTTTGGTAAAAAACTATACCCGATTTGAACTGTCAAATTTATTATTTGTTATGAGAAGTTTTAGTCAATTTTCTTTATGATGTTTAATAACTTTTCCTTTTGCCATATAGATCGTATCTTCGGCAATATTGGTGGAAAGGTCAGCAATTCGTTCCAGGTTGGAAGATATTTTGTTAATATGGAACGCCCTTTTGATAGTTGCCGGATCGTCCATCATATAGGTAATGAGCACGCGATAGATCTGTTCTTTCAGATCGTCCACGACATCATCGTCTATGCAGACCTGTTTTGCCAGTTCTGTATTTTCATCGATGAAAGCAGTTATGGAATTCTTCAGCATTTTCTGCGTTTCTTCTGCCATAGCCGGCAGGTTGATAAGTTTCTTTATGAACGGTTTCCTGATGAGATATTGTGCACTTTGCACGATATTTATTGCCAAATCTCCCATTCTTTCCAGGTCGTTGTTCATCTTCAAGATCATCATTATTGTGCGCAGGTTTTTTGCTTCCGGTTGATATAAGGCAATAAGACTAATGACCTCTTCTTCAATTTCTATTTCCCTGCTGTTTATCTGCTCTTCCAGTTCAAATACTTTTTCCAGCTTTGATATGTCTTTTTCCAGTAGTCCTGCAAAGGAAAGCTTGATCATTTTTTCAACCAGGTTTGCTTCTTCGATAATGTTCTTTTTTAATTCCTCGATTTTTTCGTTCAGCATTTATTTATCTCCTTCTTTCATTGTTTTTTTTCATTATATATTATGGATTCCAGTAATACTTCAGCTTTCTGCACAGCTTCTTCCGGAAGTGCTGCATAATGCAATGATGGTGCATATTCCTGACCGTTATGTAACATCCAATTAACCATTTTTACCAACTTTTCTGCTTTTTCTTTTTCCATATATCTAAGATCTTTGTATAATATCAACCAGGAAAAACTACTGATCGGATAGCCATTTGCTGCTTTTGTATTTGTAAGATATATTGTTGTATTATCAGAAATTTCACATTCTGCTGCTTTGCTTACTGATTGCAATTCGGGTGCAATGAAATTTCCTGATAAATTCATGATTTTTCCACAGGGAATTTTGTTAGATTGCGCATAAGAAAGACTCATATAACCGATTGCACCGAATGTATCTTTGATGAGTAAAGCCATTTCGGAATTACTGGAAGCTGAAAGTTTGAATATTTTCTTTAGAGGATTTTCTTTATATTCTTTCCACTTTTTGTTCACTTTGCACAGGTAATCATGAAAAATAGTAGAAGTACCACTCTCATCGGATCTATTAACAACCAGTATTCTCTGGTTTGGAAGAATAATATTTGGATTTAGAGAAGTTAATCTTTCATTGTTCCAATTTGTGATCTTACCTGAGAAGATTGAAACCAGAACTTCCGGAGTAAAGTTTATCTGCGGGTTTGCAGGAAGATTATATGTAATGGCTACAGCACCAAGACAAATTGGGATATGTACGATCTCTTCGGGAAAATTTTTCTCATTTACGATAATATCGGTAGCTCCAAAATCTGTTTTTCTGTTTTTTAAACGGAAAATTCCACCACCGGAGCCAATTCCATGATAACTAATTCTAATATCTGTTTCATTGTTGAATTCCTTGAACATCTTTTCATATAAAGGTTGTGGAAATGTAGCTCCCGCACCCAACAGATCAACCTGATTCTTTTTACCACATCCTGCCAGAAGAATAAATAATAATAAAGCAAATAATATTTTTTTCATTCCATTTCCTCTTTCATCATTTCAGAAGAAAACATAAGTTCAGCGCTTTTTTTGTTCAACGCAATTGGAACATCTTTTAAAACGCAAATGCGGATTAGTGTCTGGATATCATGTTCATGCCCGTGCGGAGTTCTGGCATCGATCATAAATATCAGGATATCAATATTGCCTTGCAGCACTTCATTAGCAACGATAATATCACCGCCATCGGGTCCGTGGCCTAAGGCTTGTACCGTAAGTCCGGTGATATTCTCAAGTGCTTCACAAGTTCCTTCTGTTCCCACCAGGTTATGTTTGCTTAATTGTTGTATGTGTTTATTTGCCCATTCTGCCATGTTTACTTTTTGATCGTCGTGAGCGACGAGAGCAATTGTTTTTTTCATTTATTTTTCTCCTTAATAATGAGTTAAAATATAATTTTACTCTTTATTGTCTTGAATTTTCAACGATTTTTTATCATGTTTCACATTATCACCTTCACACATGTAAATCGTGTTTTCTGCAATGTTTGTAGAAAGGTCGGCGATCCTTTCATAATTCTTAGATATTCTATTCAAATTCAAAGCGATTTCAACAGAAATCTTAATATTGTTTATCAGGAGCTTGAAAATGCGGTCATGCAGGCGATCGATAAAATAATCTCTAGCTCGTACTTCTTCTGCCAGTTCCAGATCTTCATAGATAAAGGCGCTCATAGCACTTTGTAGCATACTTCTTGTATCTCTAGCTAATTTAGCTAATTCTATAACGGGTTTGTAGTATGGTTTTTGAATAAGTAATAGATAGCTTTTGGCTATGTTCAAAGTCAGATCGCCCATTCTTTCCAGATCGTTGTTTATTTTGGAAATAGCCAATATAGTACGCAGATTTTTAGCTTCGGGACTGTGCAATGCTATCAAATTGGTACAGAAATCATCAATTTTGTTATCCAGTGTGTTCACCATTTCTTCCATGGCAAATACCTTCTCAATCTTATCGCCAATTTTCTCGATATATCCTTTAAAACAGAAATTAAGCATTTTTTCAATTATCAATGATTCATCGATCAATAATTTCTTTAATTCCGTTAGCTTTTTATCTAACATGATCTATTCCTGACGGATTATCCAAACACACCGCTCAGGTATGCTTCGGTTCGTTTATCTTTGGGAACTGTGAACATCTTTTTTGTTTCTCCGAATTCTACCATGTCACCCAGGTACATGAAAGCAGTGTAATCTGAAATTCTTCCTGCTTGAGCAATATTATGAGTTACGATGAGTATAGTGACTTTGTTTTTCAATTCCATACATAGCTCTTCTATTTTTGCTGTGGATTGTGGATCGAGAGCAGATGTAGGTTCATCCAGCAGAATAATATCCGGATTGTTAGCTAGTGCACGGGCAATGCAAAGGCGCTGCTGCTGTCCACCGGAAAGTGATAAAGCAGACTCGTTCAACCTGTCCTTCACTTCATCCCACAACCAACTCTCCTTCAAGCTTTTTTCCACAACTTTGTTGATCACGGATTTCTTCGCCCCCCTGATTTTCAAACCATAAGCAATATTATTATAGATCGATTTGGGAAATGGATTGGGACGCTGGAAAACCATTCCAACTTTGGTGCGGACTTTAGTTACATCTATCCGGGATTCGTAGATATTCTGTTCATTCAAAAAAACTTTCCCTTTTATTTTTGCTTCCGGAATCAGATCGTTCATACGGTTGAAACACCGAAGAAGTGTAGATTTCCCGCAACCGGAAGGACCAATCAGGGCAGTTACCTTTTTATCATATATTGGGATGTTCACGTCTTGAAGAACGTGTTTCTCTGAAAACCATAAATTCAAATTCTCTGTTCTGATATGTGTATTTACCATTTTCTTTTTTTCCTTATATTATATCGAATTATAATTGCGATAGTGCTTACCAGCAGAACCAGTGCCAATAGAATAACAGCGGTTCCATAAGCGATGGGAACCTGTTTATCGGCGTGTGCGCCTTCTGTCATCAAAGCATAAATATGATATGGAAGTACCATTACTTCATCCATCACAGATGTAGGTAATCTTCGGGTATAGAATGTTGCGGCTGTGAACAGGATCGGCGCAGTTTCACCTGCCACGCGACCGATGCTGATGATAGTTCCTGTGAGAATATTGGGAAGAGCAGTGGGAAGAAGAACTCGCAGAATAGTCTGTCTTTCTGTAGCGCCCAGGGCCAGAGAAGCTTCTCTGAAATCCTGCGGAACTGATCGCAGTGCTTCTTCACTGGCATTGATCATAACTGGAAGTGCTAAAACTGCTAAGGTGAGTGAACCGGCAAGAATGGAAACATCGAGCTTCATCATTTGAACGAATACTGTAAGACCGAACAATCCGTAAATAATGGATGGCACACCAGCAAGTGTATTGATGGCTATTCGGACAGATCTCACAAACCAGGCAGGTTTTCCGTAACTGACCATATAAATAGCAGTGAAAACCCCCAACGGTAGTGAAATACCGATCGAGATGATGGTGAGCCAGAACGTTCCCACAATAGCAGGAAATATCCCGCCTTCCGTCATATATTTTTTTGGTGATTCTGTAAGAAATGACCAGGAGATCATCTTACCGCCCTTAGCGATTATCACATATAGGAATAAGATCAGAAATATTGCTGTAATAGCTATGAAAAGCCGTAGGACGTTTACTCCAAAAAATTGCTTGAGCTCTCTTTTTGTCATATTATTTCCTTTTCTTCAAAAATACAAATTCAGTGATCAGATTTGTAATAAATGTGATAATAAATAATACGATCGCAATTCCAAAAAGAGCGTGAAAATGCGGACTGCCGATAACGGTTTCTCCCATTTCGGAAGCAATAGCTGCTGTCATCGGACGTACCGGCTGAAATATACTTGTGGGAATTTGAGCAGCTCCACCGGCTATCATTATCACGACCATTGTTTCACCGATAGCTCTGCCAAAACCCAGCATAATGCTGCCGATAACTCCTGAACGAGCTGCCGGTAAAACTATTTGAATTATAGTTTCCCACTTGGTCGCTCCCAACGCAAAAGAAGCTTCCCGCAAGTTTCTGGGAACTGTAGAAAGTGCATCTTCGCTCATACTGGATATTATTGGAACTACCATCACTCCCAGAACGATCGAAGCAGAAAATGCATTCAATCCGGAGGGAATTCCAAGAACCTTTATCAGGAACGGGGAGAGAAATGCCATTCCAAATAGACCGTAAACGACGGATGGAATTCCCGCCAGAAGTTCGATGATTGGTTTGATTATCTCTTTTGAACGAGGTCCGGCAATTTCCGATATATAA
>JAUXIJ010000096.1 GCA_030621085.1 Candidatus Cloacimonadota bacterium
CAAATCGGCAACCCGTGACTTTGATTTGTTCGTCTTTTATCATCTTACTAATCGCATCAGGATATTGAGGATACTCAAATCCAATGCTCATGGCAAGATGACGTGGCACGCCGCCATTAGTAGCTGCTTTCTCATTTCAATAATAAACATTTCTTAACTGCTTCAGACTTACCATTAACATTCAATTTATAGAAATAGATTCCCGAACCAACTCGCTTGCCATTGGAATTCCTACCATTCCAAACAACCGAGTGCTCTCCCGCTGGGAGTGTTTCATGAACAAGAGTTTTAACTTTTTGACCTTTCATATTGAATACTTCGATAGAAACCTTACCAGCTTCTATCATGTTGTAAGCTATTGTTGTAGATGGATTGAATGGGTTGGGGTAGTTTTGCATTGAAATTGATTGTTGGGAAACCGTGATATTATCTAAATAGGATATTGACCCAAAATCAATATCTAAAGAAGTATACATAAGTGTCCCACCAAAGTCTTGACCATGCCCATTCATATAGCAGCCATAACTATTATCACTAAAGAAAAATAAATGAAGTTTACCATGATTATTTCCAAGGTCTTCAATAACATCACCAGGATAAATATAACTTGGAATTAAATCTACTAGTTCCGGAGTTTCATTTGAATTTAGAAAAATCGGTTCAGACCAGGTTTCTCCACAATCAGCAGAAATACATATAGCGATCTCAACAACATCGAGCCATTCTTCATAACCAGGTATACCCTGAGAAGCATAGAGAGCTTTTAAACAATCCTGCCATACAGCAATAAGCCGATTGCCAGTTTGCACAATTTTGAAATTATTATAATAAAAAAAATCTTCATAATATATAAATGGCAAAGATGCACTATATAAATCAAGAAAACTAAATTCGTGTGTATTTAAATCAAAACTTATTAATCTTGGGTGAAATTGATTTGTTCCAGCATATCTAACTCCAACAAAGCTAATTTTTGAATTTCCATCTCGAAAAGTTATATTCATGTTCTTTGAAAAATGTGGAATATCAATATTCATCAATGTCTGAGAATAATATTCAAATGGTCCTTCTCCATAATTCTCATTAACAAGAGCGAAAATATAGCTTACTGAATTATCATAATCAACTATATAACCGGCATATACTACTATATTTTCATGGACAGCGCACGCTTTAAAAGGTCTTAGATAAGAGTTTCCAGCACTCCATACATCCATCTGTTCAATAGTATGATGTGTCCAGTCGAGTGTCGATAGATCATTCAAATCTGATGAAAGAAAATCAGCATAACCAAAAAGAACATTTTCACACGGCATTCCAGTCCCTCCATGAGATTGTGAATAGTTATTTGCAGACACATAAATACGTCTGTAATCCCCACCTAAAGGAGATGAGTTGGAAATAAATACAGCAGGCCAAATGAATTCATCATCAATAAAGCCTGTTAAAGGTAAACCAACTTCTGGATTATCTATTATAACAAATTCATCAGTCCAATTACCAATAGAACCTAAGATATAGTATACATCAGTTGAGAGAAGACAGTCAAAAGAATTATCAGGTTCAACTACAGCATGCCAGCTGCAAATAGGATTACAAGTAATTGGGTCAATATCCATTCCAACATAACCCTGTCGTACATTATTTGTACTAATTAAATCAGTAGAAATAACATTTCCCAGGGAATCAATATAGCTGTAATAAACATATCTCTCAGATATAGAAGTTACTTGAGCATGGAATACGATATAAACCCCTCCTGCAGGATGACCATTTGGGTAAGAGACCTCCGGTTGGATATGAATAGGAATATTGTTATAACCTCCCGGCATATAGTCGTAGTATGAATTCATTAATGCTGTTGGTTCAATTATAAATTCGTAATCCGGAACTTGCGAAAACAATGAATATATAAAAAATGATAATACAAATAGAATCATAATTATCTTCATCTTTTCCCCCTATTTAACTAATACCATCTTCTTAACTTTCTGGTAATCACCTGCATTCAATTTATAGAAATAAATTCCTGAGCCAACCGATTTACCAGATTCATCAACGCCATTCCAAGATACTGAATAATTACCACTTTCAAAAGATTCTTTTACAAGTGATTTCACCTTCTGACCTTTGATATTGTAAATTGAAAGATCGACTTTGCATTCATTGGGAATTGAGAAAGATATCGTAGTGGTTGGGTTGAAGGGGTTGGGAAAGTTATTTAATAAAGTTGCATTTATTTCAGTTAATTCATTATTTGAAGCAGATGTTAAATTTGTTGCTAAAAACACACCTATATCTGTACCAACCAAAAAATTAGGAGTGTAAATAGGATAAAATTCAAAGCAGTATACATCATTAATGCCAAGCCCAGCACCAATTTGTTGAACTTGTCCATTTTCTTGTGGTTCAACCAAATATAATCCACCTCCATCTTTACAACCAACAACTAAATACACACTCAATTCATAAATTCTATTGGGATAATAAAATATATTTATGGTTGTTAGACCTGTAATTTCACCGTTTTCATATTCTACTCTTAAGACATAATTAGTATATCCTCCATCACCACAAGCAAGATATACTTCGTCATTATTTGGATAGTTTCGAACATAGATATCGTTAATAATAAGACCAACATTAAATGAGTTGAAACTTCCATTGTTTTCAAGATAGATATCATAGTCAGCAGCAACAAAGAGAGTTCCATCACCATTTTCTTCAACATCAGTAACATTTTTAGAATTAAAGAATTCTATCTCTGACCATTCATCACCATTTGAAGAATGAAGAAGTCCATTATTATCACCAAAATAATAACCGGAAGATATTTTTTTCACGAAATGAGGATAAAATCTCCAATCTATTAATTCAAATTCTTGAGTAGCAACATCAAACTCATATAATCCATCACTATACGAACCGCAACCAAATGCACAAAATATTCGATTATTTTGATCATCTGGAACTATTGAGACAGCACCAAGGTTAGAGGCAAAATTGAAAATATTTAAGGAATCCTGATTTGTGAAATATGCTAACCCGCCATCATTTCCAGGTAAAGCAAATAATAATCCGTATTCGGAAATTCCGCTTATTGAAGAATATTTCATATCTGCAACAGGTCTATCGATCATAAGGTACAGTTGATCCCAATCTCTAAACTGGGAAAAGAGTGTTGCCTGGAATAAACAAAAAATTAGAATAATAAAACAAATCATCCTTTTTTTAGACAAATAATTATTTAACAACATAATAACCTCCTCTTAAAAATTTCTCGGACAGCTCCAGCCTTTTTACCCTTCGTAGTAACACTACTACGGAGAACGGGCGTACAACTTCGGCTTGACAGGCAAAAGCTATCCCTATTTAAGTAATATCATCTTCCTAACTTTCTGGTATTCACCTGTATTCAGTTTGTAGAAATATATTCCTGACCCGACTCGCTTATCATTGGAATCTCTTCCATACCACACCACTGAATGTTCTCCATCTGGGAGTATTTCATTAACAAGTGTCTTCACTTTCTGTCCTTTGATGTTGTAGACTTCGAGAGTCACAAACAGGGATGTTTGTGTTAAGGAAAATCTGATCGTTGTTTCAGGATTAAAGGGGTTGGGATAGTTGAAAAGTTGAACAGCAAAAGGAGGAACAGTATTTTCATTTATAGAAACTGGAGTGACCCATTCTTCCTGGAATTCAAGGTCGATGGCAGCGTAACGGAGGTTTCCACCAAGATAGGGAGGCCACATACTACCATAACCATATTCATCATCATCAAAGAATGCAAAGTGTAATTTGGCATGGTAATTACCAGGTGTATTACTGATGATCTCCAGTTTATCACCAAGAGTGATATTGATCGGCAGCATACCTTCAAATTCAGGTGCATAATTACCTTCATAATGGTATGTTGTGTCGATAATTGCATCATTGGGATTAGCATTTATGTATCTGATATCCGACCATGTTTCACCATTATCGTCAGAAATTATGATACAGATTTCAGGTTGTTCTACCCAGCCTTCATAACCCGGTACTTCATAATATGCATGATAAAGTTTTGCACAATCGTGCCAGGCACAAACCACCCAGTTCCCATTGGAAGTCATTTTACAATTGCTCTCATCATTATAATGGTACATACCATTAAAGTACCAAACGGGGTAGCTCATAACAACAATAGGCCAGCCCTCATCGTTATACTCATCTACAATGCCGTCATCATCGAGGTCGAAAGCAACAGCAAGATGATCATCACCGGGATCAGAGTCCTGAACATCCAGATCGTAGAAACTGAATTCCCCTGTAACGGTATCGAAAGTGAATATTTTAGGATAAATATATTCAACCCAGTATACTCCTTGATCTATATTTTCTTGAGAGTTATAGTTCACACCGCTCATCCATTGTACTTTAGAATCATTTTCTCCAGTAAATACCCCATTATAATGAGTAAGACCATAAGAGGGAATTATGAACATTTCGGCTGGAGACCCATCATCATTTTCCCAAAGGGGAGCACCAGTATAGAGATTAGTTGGATTATCCATAGGTTGCTTTATTTGTCGTGTGTATTTTGTGAACGTTTCACCGTAATCATTACTATACAACGCAAACAAGGAATCAGCAACAGAACCGAAGAAGACAACCTTTCCATCTGTTTCACTTACGATCATGTCTTTGTTCACCCGAGCAATATTATTATAATGCATATCATCAAAATATGGAAAAGATTGCACAGTCCAATCAAGATGTGATAAATATAAAAGAGAATCAGCATTGAAATCAGCATACATATAAAGACTATTGTAGTTAGCATTACCAGCACTATTACTTGTAAAGTTGTTCCCGTAAGCATGAACTCTTCGATGTCCTACTAGTGGAGATGCTCCTACCCAAACCTGAGGCCAGATAAATTCATCATCGGAATGTCCTGTATATGGTTGGCTCATTTCGGGATTATCAAAAAGTATAAATGGTTCAATCCAGTTTGAACAAGAACCGGAAGCATGATACAGTTCATATGTTATAGTACAGTCATAGCTGTTATCCGGTTCGACGGTAGAGTGCCAGACGACGAATGGATCACCTGTAACAGGATCGACAGCACAAGATGTATAACCCTCACGCTCGATAGTATAAGCATTACAGACACCACTGTAACAAAGAGTTCCATCCGGATTAATATAACTGTAGAACGCCCTTCGATCTGTTGTAGTAACGTATGACTCAGAACACATATAAGTTATAAATATTCCACCTGCCGGATAACCATATGGCATAGAAATTTCAGGTTGAATCCTTACATTATGTCCATTACAGCTATAAGGCATGTAATCATAATATGAGTATATTAGAAAAGTAGTTGGCTCACCATTCCCATTGAGAATGAATGAGTATTCAGGTGGCGGATCCTGTTCTCTGGAAGTTGTAGATCTTTTACCACGAAGCAGGTTATTTGTATATTCCATGTATCTGGCTGTTAAAGCAGGTTTCATAAGATCATTGGCAAAAACAATAATTGTAATACTGATAAAAAATAAAACGATAAAAATTCTTTTCATTTTTCCCCCTATTTAATTAATATCATCTTTTTAACTTACTCGGACAGCTTGGAGAGCTATCCCTACTTAATCAAAATCATCTTTCTAATTTTCTGAAAATCACTTATTTTCAACCCCCACTATCTCCCCCTAATTAGGGGGAGAATTAAAGAGGGGGTCATGAACTATTTCAACAATATCATCTTCTTAACCTTCTGGTAATCACCTGCTTTCAATTTATAGAAATATATTCCCGAACCAACTCGCTTACCATTGGAATCTCTACCATTCCACACCACCGAATACTCACCTGCTGGAAGTACTTCATTAACAAGAGTTCTTGCTTTTTGACCTTTGATGTTGTAGATATCGAGAGTCACAAACGAGGACGTTTGTGTTACATCAAACGAGATGGTTGTTTCAGGATTGAACGGATTGGGGTAGTTGAAAAGTTTAACAGTAGTAGGAGGAACAGTATTTTCATTTATAGAAACAGGATTGACCCATTCTTCCTGGAACTCAAGATCAATAGTAGCATAACGGAGACTTCCACCAAGAGTAGGAGGCCACCATGCACCAGCTTGAGAACCATACAATAGATCATCATAGAAAGCAAAATGTAATTTGGCGTGGTAATTACCCGGTTCATTGCTGATGATTTCAAGTTTATCTCCAAGAGTGATATTGACCGGCAGCATACCTTCAAATTCGGGTGCATAATTCCCATCATAATGATTAGTTGTGTCGATAATTGCATCATTCGGGTTGGCATTGATGTACCTGATGTCCGACCAGGTTTCACCATTATCATCGGATATTACAATTGCGATCTCGGGTTGTTTTTCCCACCCTTCATAACCAGGTTGTTCATAATGTTCATTCTGCAGTTTTGCACCATCGTGCCAGGCACAAACAATCCAGTTTCCATTGGATGTCATTTTACAATTGCTTTCATGGAAATAAGCATCCTGCCAGCCACCATCAGTGTTGAAGAACCAGCTTGGACAGCTCATAACAACAATAGGCCAACCCTCATCGTCATATTCATCCACAATGCCATCATCATCAAGGTCAAAGGCAACAGCAAGATGATCGTCAGCTGGATCAGTATCCTGAACATCAAGCTCATAAAAACTGAATTCTCCTGCAACAGTATCAAAGGTGAATATTTTAGGATAAATATATGCTGGCCAATATTGATTTTGATCTATATTTTCCTGAGAGTTATAGTTCACACCGCTCATCCACTGTACTTTTGTATTGTTGTCTGTTAACATACCATTGAAGTGGCTAAGATCATTCGAGGATAGGATGAACATTTCAGCTGGAGATCCATCATCATTTTCCCAAAGGGGAGCACCGGTAATGTTATTCGTAGGATTAACCATCGGCTGCTTGAGTTGTTGAGTGTATTTTGTAAATGTTTCACCGTAATCTTCACTATACATAGCAAACAGAGAATCGCCTGCAGTACCGAAGAAAGCAACTTTCCCATCAATTT
>JAUXIJ010000091.1 GCA_030621085.1 Candidatus Cloacimonadota bacterium
ACATCAGCAGGAGAACCGTCTGCAATTACCTGTCCGTGTTTCAGCATCACGATCCGATGACAGTATTCCGAAGCCAGATTAATGTTATGAGATACCAAAATTATCAGCTTGTTCTGCTCGCAATTTATTCTGGAAAGAAGCTGCATAATTTCCAATTGATGATTAATATCCAGATTAGCAAAAGCTTCGTCCATCAGCAGAATATCAGTTTCCTGAGCCAGCGCTCTGGCAATAGAAACACGTCTCCGCTCTCCCCCGCTCAGTTGGGAATACTGCTCGTTCTTCAGGCTGGTAAGGTCGAGCTGATGCAAAATATTCACTACTACTTCTCTATCTTGCTTTGTGTAATTCTGCCAGTAACCCAGATAAGGAAATCTTCCCATTAGAACGAGTTCTTCTACAGTGTAATCGAACTGCAATTGGAAATCCTGCGGAATAATGGCGATCTGCTTTGCCAGTTCCTGACGGTGCCATTTCTTCATTGTAGTTCCATTGATCTCTACGTCTCCAGCAAATGGTTCCATATAACCGATCATAGCTTTCAGCAATGTGGATTTACCGGCACCATTTGGTCCCAGAAGGGCACAGAATTCTCCTATCCGAAAATCTATTGAAAGATCTTCTATCACTTTTTTATCCTGGTAAGCCAAGCTTAATTTATTAATTTTTATCATATTTTCCCTTTTCTTAAAAAAAGATTTGCCAATTCATACTATTTTTATATGTTATCTCCCAGGGAGATAAGAAATGCAGATTTCAACGAAAACCGAATACGCAGTAAGAGCGCTTTCAGAGCTGGCTTTAAGCTCTTCTGAGAAGCCAATTTCTATCACAGAAATCTGCTTAAAACAGAAGCTTCCACGTAAATATGTTGAGCAACTTTTCCGCAAATTGAAAAAGAACGGACTCGTGAAAAGTACTCACGGTGCACAAGGCGGATATTCCCTCGGAATTAATATGAATGAGATTTCATTGAGAGACATCATGGAAGCAGTCGATGAAAGTTATATGAAATCATTCTGCGAGGGTGATCCTGAGAAAATGCGACATTGTATTGGTTTTCCCTGTGGTTTTTATGAACTCTGGGATGAGATAAAAAATCATCTTGAGGAATATTTCGACTCCATCAAACTCGATCAGATAATAGCTAAATTATAGGAGAAACTGTGAAGAAATATTATTTCGATAACTGTAAAACAAGTCAACCGGCTCCGGAAGTGATCGAAGCAATGATGCCATACTTAAAAGATAAATTCATCTTTCCAGCTAATTTCGTTTCAGCAGGAAGTACAGCGGCTGAAGAACTGGAAGGTTTTAAAAAAATAATTGCCGATTCAATTGGTGCAAATACCTCAGAAATTCACTTCACCAGCAGCGGTACAACAGCAAATAATATCGCTATCAAAGGATTCCTTTCTGAGAATGCCAAACATGGCACCCATATCATTGTTTCTGTAATCGACTATCCCGATCTTCTCACCAATGCAGCATTTTTTGAAAAAAGCGGTTTCGATGTTACCTACCTGGAAACCGATGAAGATGGTTTTATCAACCTGGAGCAATTGGAAAATGCTATTCGCCCCGATACGATAATGTTCATGACTACCTTTGTAAATCATACTGTTGGCTCGATCCAACCTATAAAAAAGATCAGGGAAATACTCGATACTGCCGATCATAAGATAGTGATGCATGTAGATGCCGGGCAGGCATATGGTAAACTTCCTATCAATGCAAATGAACTCGGAATCGACCTGATGAGTATCAGTGCACACAAAATTCACGGTCCGCAAGGCGTTGGTGCTTTATACCAGCGAAAAGGTGTGATAATCGGTCATGTTATTCATGGTATAAACAGATTGGATAATCATCAGACCGGTGCAGTAAGTATGGCAAATATAGCTGGTTTTTCCAAAGCTGTAGAATTGACTTTCAGAGATTTCAACCAAAATGTTAATCACTTGAGAGAGCTTTCCAACTACCTGCTGGAAAAAATAGAAAAAACAATTCCCTACACATTGCTTAACGGACCTCGTGGTGAAAGCAGAGCACCCCATAACATTAATGTATCATTCGATTACATTGAGGGTGAAGCTATTATGCTGATGATGGATATGGCTGGTATTTCAGTAGCCACCGGAAGTGCCTGTGCTTCTCAAGGGCTTAAAGCCAATTATATCCTGATGGCAATGGGAAGAAACCATGAACAGTCTCATAGCTCCATGAAGTTCACTTTGAGTAGATATAATACAAAAGAAGAAATAGATTATGCTGTGGAAAAACTTGCTGAGATCGTGAAGGAATTGCGCTCCAGAAGTCCATTGTATAACAAGGAGTAGAAATGCAATATTCACAAAAGGTATTAGATCATTTTATGAAACCGCATAATATTGGGAAGATCGAGAATCCTGATGCAGAAGCAACTGAAGGCAGTCCCGCCTGCGGTGACCAGATTTCGATCTATTTAAAGATTAATGCTAAAACACAAGTGATAGAAGATATTAAGTTCCAGTCATACGGCTGTGCTTCCAATATTGCCACAGGTTCTATTATTACAGATATAGCAATGGGAAAAACTCTGAAAGAAGCTAAGAAAATAGGTTGGAAAGAAGCAGCAGATGCACTCGATGGTCTTCCACCTATTAAGATGCATTGTTCTGTATTGGCAGTAGATACACTTCATAAAGCTATCAAAGATTATGAAGTCAAACACAACCTGGCTGAAGCAGATAAATTCAATAAAGAAACTATTGTAGAAGAATTAAAGAAAGTCATCTATCCGCAAGTTGGTGAAGATATCGTTACGCTAAAGATGGTGAAATATGCCGGCTTTGAGAATGGTGTCGCTATCATAGACCTAGAAATCCCGAAATTTGATGAGCATCGTGATAATGTAGTCGAAGAGATCAGAGAACACCTGGAGCATTATAAAGAGATCAAAGAAGTAAAGATTACAATATAGCTTCGTCAATCAACTAACTTGTTCCCAAAGTTCTCTTTGGAAACATTATTTTTCTCATCCCACTCTATGCAAATCTAAAGAACACTTTATAGCTCGTTCCCAAGGTTCTCTTTAGGAACACTGTCAAATAGCTTCATTTGCTTCGTGCCATAATAAATAAAAAGAACGGACATCCGATAAAGGCTGTGATAACGCCAACCGGTACTTCAATGCTGGCTATATGTTTTGCTGTCAGATCACATATAATAAGCAGAAAGGCTCCTGCAAACGCAGAAAATATCATTACAAAACGTTTATTACCGCCTGTTATCATGCGGATTATATGAGGAACCACTAAACCAATAAAACCGATGATTCCTGCGTAAGCAACAGTGATACCGGTAAGCAATGAACTGATAATGAATATCTTCCTGCGTAATTTTTTAACATCGATTCCCAGACTGGTGGCTACCAAATCTCCCGTGGTAAGAATAGTTAATTTGCCGGATAGCAGGAAAAGATAAACCATCAATAACAAAGAAATGATAAATACAATTAGAAAATATACCCATTCATCCCGACTGAAAATTCTACCCAGGTTACCCATTAATACGTTAATTATATTGCCAATTTCCTGTTGGTTCAAGTACATTAGCAGCGATATTAGAGCCGAAAAGAACATACCTACAATTATACCGGATAGTAGCAGTTTTGTCTTATTGAAGAATCCCTCGATATGTGCCAGGAACCAGACAAGAAACATTGTGAGAAAAGCCCCGATAAATCCAAAGACCGGCATTAAAACATGCAATCCAAGTATCACAGCCAGGATACTGCCAAAAGCTGCTCCCGAAGATATTCCCAGAATATATGGTTCAGCAAGGGGGTTATTCAGCATTACCTGGAAAGAATGCCCCACTCCTGCCAGTACAAACCCGGTGAGAAATGCCAGCATCAAGCGCGGCAAGCGCACGGAAAAGATTATGTTCGTAGATGGATTCCCCAGCTTCAGATAAATAACCAACAGTAAAACGAAAAGTAAAAAGAATAGAATTATAAATCTCTTATTTCGTTTCATTAAAAACCTTCTGTAGTATTTTAAGCCCTTCTAAAATTCTGGGAGATGCACGCAGAATCAAATCAGGATTGATCTCAGTATTTGTATATATCCTGTTATTCCGACAGGCAGAAATAACTTCCCAGCCCTTGCGATTTTTGATCTGCTCACTTGTAACTCCGGGATATGTTAAGATGATGATATCGGGATCTGCTTCAATTACTTTTTCCGGATCGATACGGCTGTAATCGCGGGGGAGTTGAGAAAAAATGTTATCGCCACCTGCTATTTCAACCACTTCCCCCACAAAAGATCTATCACTCACACTCATTACAGGATCACCATAGATCTCAATATAAACTTTGGGAGAAACATCTGGATCGATTGCACCGGCTAATTGCCGGATGCTGGTTTGCAGGCTGTCTGCAATAAATTCAGCTCGCTTTTTTTGATCTATCTTCTCACCTATCGTTCGAATCGACTCGATCATATCCTGAACAGAATGTGGATATATTTTATCTACTGTAATATCAAGTTTGCCAAGTTCAGATGCCAATGTTTCCTGCTCTAACCCTGAAGTAAAAACAACGGTTGGTTCAAGTTCGATTATTCTTTCAAAATTCACTTTTCCGAAATTACCGATCTTCTCTATGTTTTTTAATTCTGCAGGATAATTACATTCGCTGGTTACACCCACTATATTTTGTGGACCATCCAGCATGCAAACGATTTCAGCAACTTCCGGTGATGTGATAATATAACGTTTTACATTGTTTGGTTTCTCAGCTTTACGGCATGAAATTATTAGCAGGAATGTTATTAATACTACAAAATAAATTTTTCTGAACATAAAAAAATCCTCTTATTCTTAATAGCAGCATAATGCCGTAAAAATAAAAGGATACCAAATACCTGGCTTAACAAGCTCCATACCTCCGGAAACTCATGAAACAAAGCATTAATGGCAGGTTTCCTGGCTTGCAGATTGAAATTCTTATCCGAGCCTTCCCAACCAATAATTGCTGATCAGTGACCCGAATTGATGAATTAGCTCACGGATTCACACAGATAAACACAAATATAATTTTCGTGTTTCTTCGTGCTCTTTGCGGCTAATAATTCTGCTTACAGTGGCGGAGACCGCTCCCGAATTTAACGGGATTCCCTCTTACTTCTGCACCATTAAGCTACACTCTATACAAATTTCAAATTTAATATTATACAATTACTGTCAAGTTTGATCTAAACTTAAATGTATTATAATTACCTTTTCTTATTATGATACAATATTTTATTTCAAATATGTAATTTTCTTTACATACTTTTGTTTTGAATTGGAAATTTTAATTAGATAGATTCCTGATTTTTGATCTTCACATTTCCACACTATTGAACCAGAAGCAGGTTGATTAACACGTGAATAAACCTTTTGCCCTTTGATATTATAAATCTCGATATTTGCTTTTTCTGTATTTATAGGTAATTCATAATTAATAATTGTCGAAGGATTAAAAGGATTTGGGTAATTCATTAACCTGTATTTTGAAATTGATATTTCATAATTTTCAGCGATGTTACCTTCTGATACATGAATATAGTCTTCTTTATAAACTGTATTAGGATTACCATAAAATATTGTTAATCTAACGGTATATGAACCAGTATCCTGGTAAGTATATTCCGGGTGTTGCTCATAAGAATCTATAATGCCATCATTATCAAAATCCCATTCCCAACTTATGATATCTTGACCGCTGGAAAGATCCGTAAACTGAACTGTGAGAGGTGCTGTGCCGGATGTAGAATTTGCTTCGAAATTTGCGTAATTGGGTTCAGGTCCGATGTCTACTGGATGATAAACAGTAAAAGTTTCACCATAATCTAAACTGTGATAAATATAAATATGATTAATTAAGAATGCAAATTGAATACATTCAAAGATAATATACAATTCTCCAGTTTGTCTTCCACCAACTATTCCTCTCATTGGTAGATTCGGACAATTGAAAGTGTTTTTTAATTCCCAGGTTTGACCATAGTCGGTGCTGTAATATAATCTATTATCTAAAAATTGAGTATTACTGGTAAATAAATATAATTCACCATTTTCATAACCACGATTTAAGTGCAATTCTGTTGACCAATGCATGTCAAAAACATATTGAGTTTGCATATTTTCAAAGTTATCATAAGATATTAACAAATAGACAGAATCTGGTTCATTATCAAATGTTATTGCATAACCGACATTATCCTCGTTGTCAATTCCAGAAGCTTTTAGTGAACCGAAATAACCGTTAAGTAGATGTTGAATAAAGTTTATTCCATAATCATTACTATGACTTGAACATTTATTATACAATACTCCTTCATTTCTACCGCTACTTACATCCCGAATTGGATAATTTCGAAACACCCAACTCCCAGCTTGTCCGTAATTATTAGAGTAATAAAGAACATCATACTGTCTTATACTATAAATACTGCCTGGTGTTAGATCAGCGCAAATGCTTTCAATTTGATTATAATAATATGAACTATCCATGCAAACAGCAGTTTCGCCAAAATCAGTAGAACGGTAAATACCTTCACCGGTTACTGTAGGTCCTATGAAGTATATTTCTCCTATGTCAGGTCCTTGGGTTATGGCATAGTCAGCAAATAACAAGGTGAAAGATAAAAGGAAAAAGACTAAAGAAAGTATAGAGAATTTATTCATTATTCCCTCAATATGTTATGAGTGAATGTATAGGTTAACATACAAATCTTTCTGTAAGTCTAATATAAAAAAAGATCTTCAACAAAGCTTGAAGAATCACCTTTATTAAAAAAGACCTGACTGGCAGCTAAGTTCATACTATATATTACTTCTACATAGTAATTTCCCGTCATCACACCAGGAAGCGTATAATCTCCAATAGCGTTAGTTACTGTTTCGGAATGAAGTGAAAATTCATGGTTTAACCAGATATACAGGTTAACCTGGGCATCTGTAACCGTGTTTGTGCTGTCATAAACTGTACCACTTACAGAACCATAATTATTCAAACTATAGGCATTCAGGTCTTCTACAGGAGATGAAACTTCTTCATTACTGAAGTCGATCTGGGTTGAAAAAGGAGTTACAAATTCATATATAGAATCAGTTGCATTTAAATACTTCTCTGCATAAACATTATAAATTCCGGAATCGACATCATAGAAACTATAATTACCGATTGAATTTGTGCTGGATTCATCGAGCACGATATTTGAGTTACTATCAATAAGATACACCTTAGCATCATCAACGTTTTCACCGGAAGTGTAGTAAACTATTGTCCCATACAGTTTATGTTTTTCAACCGATCTTGAATCGCAAGAAACCAACATATATACAATAATTATAATCAAAAGTAAATTTAAATATCTCATTATTCCTCCTAAAAGCTCACTCTCACCCCAAAATTAAATTGCAGCCTTTCGCAGGGCACATCACTGAACTGCTTATACTCGGCATCCAGCAGATTTTCAATTTCAAATAAAACATGGATATTCTCTTGAAAACGATAACTGCTGTAGAAATTCAGAAGCAAAACATCTTCGATAGTATTTCTCATTTCATTTTCCCGTTCACCAATATAATGTACTGATAACTGTACCTTTATGAGTTCCAAGTTATACTCGACCGAAGTGATATTTTCCAACTCTGCCAGGTAAGGAATGAACTGATCTTTATAAATATAGTCTGCTGAAGTTGTATATTTAAAGTTTTCTTTTAACAGCCATCTGCTGGATTCAAACGAAACTGTTGCACCCATCTTTTGTAAAGCAATGTTATCATATTCTATCCAGTGAATTGATTCTCCCGCTTGTGGCAGGAATTCAGCGTGGTTGATCTCAATGATCGGATTGTAGTACATTGAAATGTCAGCAATCCAGTTTATTCCTGCAGTCATTTTCAAATCCAGAGGACGCATAGTATGTTTCTTGTCAGGATCGATATCCAGGTAATTATCCAGATCAAGAAGGTCAAGCTGAGAGCGTGCAAATAGCCGTGGTTGATTTATTATACT
>JAUXIJ010000119.1 GCA_030621085.1 Candidatus Cloacimonadota bacterium
ATCTAAAAGAACTCGATTATCATATATCTTGGCAATTTGTGTATTGTCCCGACTATGGAATACCACAGACAAGAACACGTTTGGTTCTGTTAGCTTCAAAACTTGGAAATATCCAACTACTACCCAAAACCCATACACCCTCTCAATATCGCACCGTTGAAAAAATCATTAGAAATCTTGAACCTATAAAGGATGGAGAAACTTCTATCAAAGATCCATTACATAAGGCATGTAAGCTTACAGCAATCAATAAAAAACGAATTCATCAGTCGAAACCGGGAGGAACTTGGCGAGATTGGGACAAAGAACTGCTTACCCCGTGTCATCAAAAACCTTCGGGCAAAAGCTATGTTTCTGTCTATTCTCGAATGGAACGGGATAAGCCTGCACCCACAATTACGACACAATTCTACAATTTTGGGACAGGTCGTTTTGGACATCCAGAGCAGAATAGAGCATTATCTTTAAGAGAAGGGGCACTTTTGCAGACATTTCCTAAATATTATAAATTCATTGATCCAGAACTGCCCTTTTCCATTAAGTGCCTTGGAAGGCATATCGGCAATGCAGTTCCTGTTAGATTAGGTAAAATCATTGGTAAAAGCATAATGAAACATTTGGAGGAATATAATGGCGGATGAAAGGCAATTTACCTTCGAAATTTCTTTAAGCGTTTTAAATCACTTGGGAAGGAATCTATATCGAAGCTCTATAACTGTACTTGGGGAAGCGGTTTCTAATTCTTGGGATGCCGATGCCGAAAATGTGTGGATTTATATTGATAGAGATGAAAACTATCTTGTAATTAAAGATGACGGAATTGCCATGACCGCAGATGACTTTCAGAATAAATTTCTAAAAATTGGATACACGAAGAGAAAATATGGAGAGACTAAATCTGCAAAGGGAAGACCTTACATTGGAAGGAAAGGGATAGGAAAATTAGCGTTGTTATCTTGTGCAGATAAAATTTCGGTTATATCAAAGAAAGAAAATGGGGAATATGTTGGTGGAACTATAGATAATTCTGGATTAGATAGAGCGATAAATGAGGATTTAACACCAGATAAATATCAATTAGGAGCATATGAGTTTAAGAACTTTGAACAGTATGCGGATAACCATGAGCAGGGAACGATTATTTATTTTAAACAAACGAAAGAAAATATTAGAAATACAATTCCTTACTTAAAAAAACTCATTGCTCTATACTTTAGATTTTCACTAGTCGACAGGAGTTTCAATATTTTTGTAAACAACAAACCGGTAACACTTGAGGATCTGAAAGATTTATCAGAAGCAACTGAATTTTTGTGGAATATCAACAGCCTAATGGACCCTTATCTTGATACTTTATCTAAGCTTGCCAGTGAGCCTATAAATCTTAAGCACGGATTAAATGTGAATGGTTTTATTGCGTCAGTAGAAAAGCCAAGATATTTAAAAATTGCCGGAACTGCAGAGAAAACAGGAATTGATCTCTTTGTAAATGGAAGACTGAGAGAAAAAAACATTCTAAAGCATATGCCGGACTTCTCTACTAGGTACATAGCAAGTTATCTTTATGGTCAAATTCATTTTAATGATCTTGATAGTGATGAAAATGATAGATTCACGACTAGTAGAGAAGCTATTGCACCTGGTGACCAAAAATACGAAGAATTGTTAAAAGTTTTTAAGGAAGAATTATTGGAAAGAATTAGTGATGAATGGGATAAGTTACGTTTGGCCCGAGGAAAAGACGGTGATGATGAGAACCCGAGAAAAACACCAAAAGAACGTAGGGCTCTTAGTTTATACATTCTTTCTGCAAAAGATTACTCACCATCTAGTGATAGTCATGTAAATAACTGGATTAAAGATTTGAAACCAGATGCAGAATTCAATATTCCAGCCTATGTTGACTGTTTTTTATCAGAAAATCTCATCCGTAAATATATTAAAGAAAAACAAATACCAGCAACTCGACCAGCAGAAACCGAAATAAGAACATGGAGAGAGCGTGAGCAAAGGCGCAAATCAGAAGCGAATATAAATTTTGATATTCGACAATATAATGATGACTTTAGCTATTTGGGAATGGATTTCTTAGCAAAAGTTGTAGAAGGCAACAGTTCGCATCAAAATACAGCCTCTCTTGTGCGTGACGCGATTGATTTCAAACCGATGAGAAATGCTGTTGGACACACGGCAGTATTAACGGAAACTGCAAAAAATAAATTGAGGATTGTTTTCGAAAATATAAAGGGGAGAATTAAAACACTGATTTTTGGCAGTTAATAACTAAACTCGCTCAGTTAATTGAGCGAATCGAATTAGAAGAATATGACTGATACGGTTTCCAAAAAGAAGCGTTCGGAGATAATGAAGGCTAATAAGCCCAAAGGAAACAAATCCACCGAATTGAGGCTTATTGAGCTTTTTAGACAATTGAATATGAAAGGTTGGAGAAGGAACTATAAAATAGCTGGTGCAATACCGGATTTTGTTTTTCTAAAAAAGCGAATTGCTATTTTCGCCGATGGTTGTTTTTGGCATGGACATAATTGTAGAAATCTAACACCAAAACAGAACTCAGAATACTGGCAAAAGAAAATTGAAAATAACAGAATTCGAGATAAACAGATTAGTGAAAGATTAGAACGAAAAGGTTGGAAAGTTATTAGAATTTGGGAATGTGAAATTAAAGAACAAATGAACTACCCCGCCGCAAGTAGCGGGGAATTAACCCCAAGAGGGATTAAATTAACGTTGGCCATGCACAGCTTACAGCAAAGTTTTTCGTTAGATGAATGCCTATGATCGCTTAGAATCCAGGAGTATTTCATGGTAAAGACTGATCTTACAGACGAAGAAAAAAAAACAATAATTGAGGCGCTTAATAACAATATTGAACCGTCTCCAGAGCTGATGACGAAACTTTTTCCGGGGTTGGCTGAAAAATTTGATGTGGCTAAACTGGATAGGGCCAAGGTTGTTACCCTTGAATATGCGGGGAAAAGAAGCGAGGCTGCTATTCTGAATCAGGGTTCTCCGACGGATGCTGGATCACCGCTTCAGGTTGAACGGTGTTTTAGAGGCGGCAGTTTGACGGGTGAAACCCAGCTTGATTTGTTTAAGAAAGCAAAGAGCGGGACGGATGATAACTGGCAAAACCTGATTGTGCAGGGGGATAACCTGCAATTTCTGAAGACCTGCTACCGAAACGCTGATCCTCTGATCAAGGGCAGGGTTAAGGGGAAGGTGAAACTGTTTTGTATTGATCCGCCGTTTGCGACAAAAAGCGATTTCAGGGGTTCAGGGGATGAGAAAAGCTATTCCGACAAGGTTAATTCCGCTGAGTTCATTGAGGGATTGAGAGAACGGTTGATTTATATGCGGGAGACATTGGCGGATGATGGAAGTGTTTATGTGCATTGTGATTGGCGATTAAATTCATTTATTCGGTTAATTTTAGACGACATATTTTCTCATGGCTATAGGAATGAAATATTCTGGCGGCGTCAGCCTGTAAGAGGGGCAAAAGCAACATCAAAACAATATGCAAGGAATAACGATGTACTTTTATTTTATGTTAAAACAGGTAATTATATATGGAATAACGCATATAAATCATATAGCAAGGAATTTATAAGGGGAAAATTTCGTAAAGATAAAAATGGCCGATTATTCCGGGATTCCGATTTGGGAGATTACTCAAAGCAGTCAATAGCCAACTTTGAAAAACAAGGAAGAATATATATTACGAAATCAGGAAAAAAGCGGCTTATAAGATATCTGGATGAAGAAAAGGGTGAAGCTGTCAGCACTATATGGGATGATATCCCAGAAGTGAACTCCATGGCGGAAGAACGCTTCGACTACCCCACCCAAAAACCCGAAGCACTCCTCGAACGAATCATCCTTGCCTCCTCCAACCCAGGAGATCTTGTCATGGACATCTTCGGCGGCTCCGGCACCACCGCGGCGGTTGCGGAAAAGCTTGGCAGGCGCTGGATTGTCTGCGATTTCGGTAAGCATGCGATCTACACCATGCAAAAGAGGATGCTCAGAATCGGCGAGTCAAAAGCGCTTGGTTCCGCTGAAGGCGGGATAAAGAAAAACCAAAAATACGGCAAGTCACCAAATCCATTCTGCGTAGTTTCCACTGGAGCCTATGATTTTTCCCGCATTATGAAGCTTCGTGAAAATAAAGACGCATATATCGATTTTGTGTTAGGGCTTTTTCAGAGCAGTCGGGATGAAAAGGATTTATCAGGCAAATACAGGCTTACCAATATCTTTGGCGAAAAGGACGGCGATCCGGTTGAGGTTTATCCTGTCTGGAATGACGAGTATTTGAAAAACATCAGGATTGATGAAAAATAT